>CADCWH010000180.1 GCA_902806395.1 uncultured Thermomicrobiales bacterium
GGCGTCCCGACCGGTGAGGAGGGCCTGGACCGCGCACGACTGATCGACGCCATCTACCGCTCTGCGACCGATGGCCGCGAGGTCATGATCGGGGCCTGACGGGCTGACCGCCGGGCACCAGCCCAAGAGTAAGGAGGACCGACCATGGCGGACACCATTCGCGTCACCGTCTGGAACGAGTATCGCCACGAGCGCGAGAGTGAGCAGATCGGGGCCGTCTACCCGGACGGCATCCACGGCGCGATCGCCGCGGGACTTGGCCAGGACGCCCGATTCACCGTCAGGACCGCGACGCTCGACGAGCCGGAACATGGCCTGACGGAGGCTGTCCTGGCGGAGACCGATGTCCTCACCTGGTGGGGTCACAAGGCCCACGGCGATGTAGATGATGCCATCGTCGAACGGGTGCACCGCCGCGTGCTGGCCGGGATGGGCTTGTTGGTCCTCCACTCTGCCCACTTCTCGAAGATCTTCAAGCGGCTGATGGGGACGTCGTGCGACCTCAAGTGGCGGGAAGCCAACGAGAAGGAGCGAATCTGGGTCGTGGCGCCGGGGCACCCCATCGCCGCCGGGTTGGGCGAGTTCATCGAGATCGAGCACGAGGAGATGTACGGCGAGCACTTCGACATCCCCGAACCAGAGAACTTGGTGTTCGTGAGCTGGTTCGCCGGTGGCGAGGTGTTCCGCAGCGGCGCCTGTTACACCCGTGGGGCCGGACGGATCTTCTACTTCCGCCCGGGCCATGAGACCTATCCGACGTACGAAAATCCTGACGTCCGCCGGGTCATCGCCAACGCCGCCGAATGGGCCGCGCCGCGTGGCGTGACCCCTCCGAACTACGGCAACACCTTACCGGTCGAACCGATCGAGGGCTATGTGCCCCCGGAGAGATACCACCCCAAGAGTGCCTGAACCGGTCATCGATGGCTGATCCTGCCGGGACGAGGCAGACGACGATGCGGTACTCCGAACCGGGGTACCGCATCGTCGTTTCTGGCATCTACGTGGTGGATGTCTGCCGGGACTGAACGGACCATCGTAAACCCGCCTTGACGCATCACCTTGCCGACGCCGGGTCGGTCACATCCGACACGGCGTTGGAGAACACGTCACCGACGGTGTCGGCTCTTGCGTCGACGTGCGAGCCATTGAAGGGCACGCCGTCCGCATTAGAGGTGGTGACAACCATGTCCAGCGGGTGGCCCTGCCGCGGGCACTTCACGCTTATATGTGCCGCCACGGCAGGGTTCTATCACCACGGGGCTCATCGAGCTTGGTCGCCCTTCATCTCCTCCGGCACGTACTTGCCGTGGTCCGGCACCGCCAGCTCCTCGAAGTTCATCGCGAGGTGGTCCAGTTGACGGGTCAGATCGTCCCCGCTCATCGGTGGACCGTGACCGGTGGCGGCGAGCGATGGCCGCAGGGCCGCCAGGGTCTCGACCGACCGCTTGGCGGCTCGCCAGTCCGGCGTGAAGTAGGCCGGCGGACCGTGGATCTCCTGGTCCTGGGTCAGGACCGAGTACATCGACTCTTGTTTGGTGGTCACAAAGGCGTCCCCCGAGATCAAGGCACGGTCCTCGTCTCGGAACAGTGAGACGTGCCCTTCGGTATGCCCCGGGGTGTGGATCCACCGCCACCCAGCCATGCCCGGTACCGAGCCGTCCGCGGGAAGCGCCTTGACCCGATCACCGAGGTCGACAGACTCTCGGGGGAATGTCACCGACAGCAGCGCCATGACCCCTTCGCCGATGAAGGGGTCCGGCGGTGGATACTTTTCCTGTCCGGTGACGTAAGGCAGTTCGAGTTGGTGCGCGTACACCGGCACATCCCACCGGTCGAAGAGTCCCGGGAAGGCCCCGATGTGGTCGAAATGGCCGTGTGTCAGGATGACGGCCTCCGGCGAGGTCCCCCCGAAATGTTCTTCGGCCGCATCGGTGATGACCCCGTTCGCCCCCGGCATGCCGCCGTCGATCAGGACCCACCGCTCGGGCGTGCCCCAGAGGTAGAGGTTGGCGATGAGGTGGCGCACCCTGACCAAGTCGGGCCCGATGCGTTCGACGGTGGTGGTGATGGCCATGGGTCTCTCCCGGTCGCGCACGTGGTTGGCCAGACGGGGTCACGCTCCCCGCCGGTGATGACCATGTACCAACGCACGTGCCGAACCACCTTCGTCCCGTTCCCCTACCGCTCCCCCTCCAGGTTCAGCCAAGCCGCGTCAGCGTCCGATAGGTCGATCGCCAGCGCTTCCATCGATGTCCTGGTCTCCTCCAAGGTCCGCGGGCCGATCAGCGGGAAGGTGGGGAAATGTTGTCGCAGCACCCAGGCAAGGGCCACCGCGATCGTCGGAACCCCGCGCTCGGCGGCGAACTGCTCCACCCGGGCCAGGCGCTCGAAGTTGTCGTCGGCATACCAGCACCGGACCAGTTCCGTGTCGGATCGGTCGTCCGGCCGGGCCCGGCCGGTGAAGAATCCCCGGGCCTGGCTGGACCACGGCATCAGCGGCGTCTGGGTCTCTCTCAACCAGGCTCGCATCTGCGGGTCGGAGGCCGATCGGCACCCGGACCAGGGGGGCTCGACCATCCGGGCCAGGCTGAAGTTGTTGCTGATCGCCGCGAAGCCCGTCAGCCCATTCGCGTCGGCCCAGGCGTTGGCCTCGATGACCCGTTCTACCGACCAGTTCGACGCCCCGAACACCCGCATCCGACCCGCGTCCCGCTGCTCGTTGAGGACCGAGATGAACTCGCCGACCGGGACCTCGAGGTTGTCCCGGTGCAGCATGTAGATGTCGAGGTGGTCGGTCTGGAGTCGCTCCAGGCTGGTTGCCAGTTGCGATCGGACCCCATCCGGAGTGCAGAACGGGGTATGTGCCCCCTTGCCGAGGATCACGACCTGGTCGCGCACCCCGCGCTGGGCCAGCCAATGGCCGAACATCGTCTCGCAGACACCGGCCCCATAGACCCAAGCCGTGTCGAAGGCGGTGCCGCCGCGCTCGAAGAAGTCGTCGAACATCACCGCCGTGTGCGGGAACGTCGTCTGGTTGTCGACCCCCATCACGAGTCGGGACACGGGTGTCGCGACCCCCGCGATCTGCCCATACGGCATCGCCGCCTCGGGTCGTCGGGCGAGGGTGTCGCCGCGCATCGGCGGGCGCGGCGTCGTCGGCAGCTCCGACTGGTAGGTGAGGCCGATCGCCTGTCGCCAGCGGTCTGTCGTGCGGATGTTGCCCAGGGAATCGGCCCAGCTCATGAATGGTGCCTGGCGATCTCCCAAGTGGGTGGCGACGGTGTAAGCCTCGATGGTCCACGGGTCGGCGCCGGATTCGACCACCTCCTGCCGCGGTTCCTCGCCATGGCGTTGGACCTTGAACGTGGTCGTCCGGGAACTACCCCGCAGCGTCCAGGGCTCCGGCACGATGATGCTGCCCTCACTGCCGAACACGCGCACCACATTTTCGGTGGCGAGTGCGATGCCCGTCCTGACCTGGGCAAGGATGCCCCCTTCGAACCCCAGCACGGCCGCGGTCCAAGCGTCCACCCCTGTCTCGGGGTCCAGCTGGCCGGCGGCGACGACGGTGATCGGGTCCGCGAACGGCTTCCCTACCGCCGCCCCCGCGAGGAGCCGGGCCATCGAGACCGGGTATCCCCCGACATCGAGGATGCCTCCCCCCGCCGTGTCCTGGCTGCGCAGCCGGTGATCGACGGCCACGCTGGCCCCGAACGAGAACGAGGCCTCGATCAGGCGGACCTCCCCGACTGTGCCAGCCTCGACCAGTTCCACCAGGCGCCGGGTGAAGGGGTGACAGCGGTACATGTAGCCTTCCATCAGGAAGACATCGTGCTCCCGCGCCGCTTCGACCACCGCCATCGCCTCGGCGTGGTTGACCCCGAGCGGCTTCTCGCAGAGGACGTGCTTGCCAGCCCGTGCCGCCCGGATCGCCAACCGGGCGTGAGCCGGGTGGATGGTGGCGATATAGACCGCGTCGACTTCGGGGTCGTCGAGTACGGCCTGGTAGGAGCCGTGGGCTCGCGCGATGCCAAACTCGCTTGCGAACGCCCGCGCGCCCTCGACGGTCCGGCTCCCGACCGCGACGACCTGGCCCGAGGTCGAGGCGGCGACACCCCGCGCGAACGTTTGGGCGA
>CADCWH010000181.1 GCA_902806395.1 uncultured Thermomicrobiales bacterium
CCCGCACCTGCTCCTCGAACAGGCGGGCGTTCTCGTGCGCCAGGGCGGCTCGCAGTGCCAACTCTCGTGCCAAGTGGAGATCGGCCTCGACGAATGGTGGGCGGTTTCCGGACGCCATCAGGACCAAGGCGGCGACTGGGGCACTACGCGCCACCACCGGAACGACCATCACGGCCGTGACCCCGAAGGGGTGCAGTCCGGGTAGATCATCTCCCGGTGAGGTGACACTGCCGGACGCGCTAACGATCCCGTCGTTTGTCCTGCCGGTGGTACGGATGATCCGGTCCACGCCCGAGTGGAGCACCGGGACGGGATCAATGACGGCCAGGAGCCGGGCTAACGCCGGATCACCGCCAGCGGTGTCGTCTGGTAAAAGAATCCCGCGAAGATCGCCCGAACTCGCGACGACACCGAACGCGGGTGGGGAGTCGTCCGGCACGACGACGACGGCGATGTCGGCCAGCGCCGGAACCGCGACCTCGCTGACTAGGCGGAGGGTCTTGATCGGGTCGAGGGACGTGTTAAGCCTGGCACTGGCGACGGCGAGGAACCGGGTCGCCGACTCGGCGGACTCTGCCTCTGCTCGGGCCCGCTGCTCCACCGCGTAGAGGCGGGCCCGTTCCAATGCCAGCGCACATTGCCGCGCTAAGGTCGCCGCGAACTCGCGGTCCTCGGCCGCGAAGGGCCGCTCCCGAAGGAAACTGAAGGAGATCGCCCCGATGAGGCGCGACTCTACTTGGAGCGGGACGACCGCGCGCGAGGCGAAACGGACCGAGGAAGACGACCTGTCGTTGGGATAGCGGGCCGACCAGACGGCGGGGGACTCCAACCAGATCGAACGGCCGGTCCTCACCGCCTCGGCGACCGGGCTATTTGCGCTGATCGGGAAGGTCCGCCACGTGTGCTCTGGTTGGTCGCTGTCCGCCCCTGCCTCGAAGATGCGCAGGGTGGCGCCGTCAGCCGAGACGAAGGCGACCGCTCCGTCGTCTGCGGCGAGCGCGGTGATGCCCTCGCCCATGACGACCTTTCCCACCTCTCCGGGAGTGAGTGCGCGGCTGAGGGCGGCAGAGACCGCGTAGAGGCGGCCGACGCGCTCGGCGGCCCGCTCCGCCGCCGACCGGGCCGTCCCCTCCGCCTCGAACAGCGCGGCGTTGTCCATGGCGACCGCCGCCCGCTGGGCCAACGACGAGATGAGCCGCACGTCATCCGGGGTGAAATCTTGGTTGAGACCCGATCGGGTCCGGACTACCGTCATGGCGCCGAGGGGGGTTCCTCGGGAGACTAGCGCGGTCGAGACGAAGCACCTCGCGTCGATCTCGTCGACGATCTTCGCGTGTTCGGCATCGCGGACCACGGCCCGGATCATGTCGGCTGACACGCCATTGACGACTTGGGTCTCGCCGGACTTGATCACTCGCACGATCGGGTGATCAAGCGAGTCGAGAGAGATGGGAAACTGCCGGGCCAACAAGTGGGCGGTGCGTGTTTCGTCAGGGTCGGCAGACAGCACGAATGCGCGCTTGAGCGTCCCGTCGCCACCCGCCTCCAGCAGGTGGAAGACCACCCAGTCCGCCAATCGGGGAACGATCAGTTCTCCCAGTACCCGCATCGTCGACGCGAAGTCGAGACTCGTCGCGAGCGCCGAACTGGCGTCGGCCAGGAAGGCAGCCTGCCGCTCGGCCCGCTCGGCCAGGGCCCGGGCCGACCGTTCGCCTTCGAGCCGGTTGATGTCGTTGATCGTCGCCGCGACGAGAGCGGCGAAGTTGGTCAATGTCTCGACCTGCTCACCGAGGAGGGGGCGGATGGCATACCCGGTCAGGACCCCGAACACCTGGTCCCCAACGACCAACGGCAACAGGACCACTGCCCTGACCCGTTCGCGATCGACCCATCGCTGATCGGTCAGGCCCGCCACCCCGGAACCTTCCTGATATTCGGTGCGGTGGGTCCGAGCGACGCGGGCGACCGCCATGGTCGGGTCATCTACGGGGATCCGGGCCGGACGAGAGCGGGGGAGTGGTCCCCGGCTGGCCCGCGGCACGAACGTACCCGCGCCGGGGTCGATGATCCAGGCCTCGGCCAGGGTCATCCCGAAGCTGCGCTGCATGGTCGTGACCGTGTAGTGGACGACCGCCTCCCGATCCGTCAACGCGGCCAGACGAGCGGCGGCGTGGTTGACCGCTCGGAGCCACCGCGTGACGTCGAGTTGGCGCCCGAGCTCGACCCGCTCCTGGGCCGGGCGGATCGTGGCGATCAGGAAACGGGTCTCCCGGGAGCCGACGGCACTGAGGCTGACCTCGAGGTCGATGTCCGTCCCGTCCCGGCGTATGCCGGTCAGGTGGAAGGTCTGGCCAACGAGGCGGGGGAGTTGGCGAGCGAGCAGCCTGGTGGATACTCGCGGGCTGCCCGCCCGGGAGCTCGGAGAGATCAGGGAGGTAACGGGACGCCCGACCAACTGGGCGGCCGTCCAGCCGAACAACCGCTCGGCTGCCGGGTTGGCGTAGGCGATCTTCCCGCTCAGGTCGGAACCGACGAAGGCATCGGTCGCGGTGTCTAGCACCGCCTGACCTTCGAGCACGCTGGTCCAACTGCCCCGATCTACCCTCGACGGGGAAGCGTCCGAGCCCGAGGTCGTCGATGTCGTGTCGGCCAGACCGACGTCCCCCTCACCGGGGACGCCGTCGTCCTCCCCGGCAATGGGCGCCGGTCCGGTCCCGACCTGCATCGCCATGGTTGTCTGCACCATACCGAGAGGCCGGGAGGCCACGGACTTCGGCTCATCGCCGACGAAGGTCACGCCGGGGAGACGGCTTCGCTTCCCGCCTCTGTCAGGCGACGCAGGACGGTCGGGAGGATGCCACCGTTCTGATAGTACCGAACCTCCACCGGGCTGTCGATCCGGGCGATCACGTCGAATGTCGTGGTCGTGCCGTCCTCGCCGGTCGCCGTCACCACGAATTGGGCCCGGGGCGCCAGCGTGTCCTCCCGACCAGTGATGTCATAGGACTCTCGCCCTGTCAGGCCGTGGCTCGCCGCCGACTCGCCCGGGAGGAACTGGAGTGGCAACACCCCCATCCCGACCAAGTTGCTGCGGTGGATCCGCTCGAAGCTCTCGGCCAGGACGGCCTTGACCCCGAGGAGGAGGGTGCCCTTGGCTGCCCAGTCGCG
>CADCWH010000182.1 GCA_902806395.1 uncultured Thermomicrobiales bacterium
GGTTACCGGGACGACTCCGTCCCGGAGATAGGCCGCGACGACATCGTCATCAAGGAGGTGGAGGGCCGTGGCTTCCATGCCGGTAGTATACGGTCCACCCGCGTCACCCGGGCCCGTCGCCGACCGATATCACTTCAGATTCGGCACGTTGGTCGGGCGAGCCGACCCGGGCAACCATTGCCGAGCGCCGGATCCACACGCCACCGTGCCGACCGCGGGACCGTGCCTCCGTCCCCTTCCCCACTCCCTCGAACCCCTCCTCCACTTCCCGGCCACCATGGGCCACTACCAGGTCCCTCGTCGCCCGACGCCGTCGTCGGTCTGTCGGTACAGGGTGCCCCGTGGCAGACTAGGGGACCATGCCCCGGGCCAGGTGGCGGCCGGGTTCGGAGACGCGGCGGTGACGGATGGGGAAAGATGATGCGCTGGCCGGACGAGGCGACGTACACGGGACCGGCCGGGGTAGCGATCGTGTTCGGGGACCTGGGCGGGCAGACCAGCCAAGACCTGCGAGCGGCGGGGTGGGAAGTCCGACTGGTCCGTCCGGGCGACGACGCGACGGCAGCGGACCGGGGCGACCTCGGGTCGGGAGGGGTCCTGACGATCCGGGGAGACTCGGTCGAAGCGGACGACGGGTCGGCCGACCTGGTGATCCTGATCGACGCGCTGGAATATGCGCTGGACGACGCGGCGCGGCTCGCGGAGGCGGCTCGCCTGGTTCGCCCGGGAGGACGGCTGATCCTCCGGGTACCGCGTCAGACGCCGCTGGCCTGGCTGGACGCCCGGAATATCTACCGTTACCTGACGGAGGCGACGGGCCGGGGAACACCATTGCCGGAGATGCGCCGGGTCGGGTTCCGGCGACGCTACGCGCCGGAGGAGATCACGACCCTCGTCGAGTCGGTCGGGCTGCGGGTACGGGGTCGCCGCCTGGGCGGCTGGGGGATGAGCGAGCTGGTCTACATCGGTGGGTCGGTGGCGTTCCGGTGGGCGCGCCCCCACTCGCTCTTCGACCGGGCTCGTCGGGCCTACGGGACCCTGGACCACGCCGAGGCGATGGTGCCAGGAACGTATTACCTGACGCTGTTCACGGCAAAGGCCGACGGGGCGTATCCGGCCGCGACGGGACCCGCTGACCAGAGTTTGAAGTGATGCCTGTCACGAGGACGGTAGACATCGAGCACGGGCACCGCCCGCCACGCCCGGAGGGCACGATGTCACCCCGATCAACCCGCGGCACACCGTAGGGAAACGCAGCGAGCGGCACCCGGTGCGACGCTGGCGCCCACGATCAGTCCATCCGCCGCTCCCCGTACCAATAGCGGGGTCTCCAGGTGCCGGATCCCCCCGGGGTAGGTCGGTGTCGGACGGACCTACCCCAGGGCGGGCCACCGGATCAGCGAGTGGCCATGGCCAGGGCGCGGAGAGCGTCCGGGACGGGGACGGGAACATCGACGGGCGGGACGAGGCGGTCGACCAAACTGGCGCTACCGGTGACGCCGAGGTTGTTCATCACCAGTTCGAAGGCGGGCTGGAGGTCGGCCATGATGCCTGCCCGGGTCTCCTCGGGGAGATCCCAGAGCTGGCGCTTGAAGGGACCGAAGCCGCGCTTGCGGGTGGTGTAGTAGAACTGCGCGTCGGTCTGGCCCTCCTTCCGCTCGTCGGCGTGGTTGGCGGCGAGGTGGGCGTAGATGGCGTCCTTGAGCTCGGCGGGCAGCGACGGGCTCTCATAGAACAGGTTCTGGAAGCCGGTCGCCAGGTGCACCTCGATGGCATTCGCCGCGGCGAAGCGGCCGAATGCCTCCTCGGGCAAGGTGCTGGCACCGTGCTGGACAGCACCGCCGAGGCCGTATTCCTCGCGGGCGGCGGCCGAGAGCTTGGCGAGGGTCTCGAAGTCCACCTTGGCGTCGGCGATGGTGCCGTCGGCGAGGGGGACACCGCCGTGGCTGGTGCCGGTCTGGACGCTGATCTTGCTGATGCCGGGGATGGGATGGCCCGCATCGGCGGACAGGCGCTCCATGGCGGGGACGTAGCCGCCCATGAAGGCGTGGAGGTCCTCGACGGTGCTGTTGTGGCCGCCGACCTCACCGATCTCGCCACCGATCGAGATGGTCACGTTCTCCGGCTCGTGGTCGCGGATGAACTTCGTCAGTTCGGCGGTGCGCTCGTAGTTGGTCCGCTGCTGCTCGGGCAGGGTCGGCAGGGAGAGGTCGACCAGGGTCGAGGCGTCGACGTCGATGTTGAAGAAGCCGGCCTCGATCGCCTCGGCGGCGAGGTCGCGGACCGAGGCGATCTCGGCCTCGGGATCGACGCCGTAGTTCTTCAGGTTGGCCTGGAAGTGGTCACCTTGGATGAAGACCGGCCCCTGGTGGTTCTCCTTGATCGCGGCGGCCAATACGCATGTCGCGTATTCGGCGGGGCGCTGGTCGGTGTAGCTCATCTCGGAACGGGCGATCTCGAAGAGGACGATCTTGTTGTCGGTCGCCCGGGCAGCGCGGAAGATGGTCCGTGCGACGTCGTAGGTCAGGCCGCGGACGTTGATCGCCGGGGCGGTGGCATTGGCGTAGGCACCCTGACCCGCGGCCAGGTAGAGATCATGGATCGAGGCCGGAAAGGCACCGAGTGCGGGGGCGGCGCGGCGGATCAACCAACGGGCAGCAGCCCTGGGATCGTCCGCGCCGAAGACGGCGGTGTAGACCAGGCGATCGACGAGGCGGGTGCGAAAGGCGGTGGCGTCATCGATCGCGACGCCGTCTCCCTCGATGACGGCGATGCCGTCCAGGGCGCGGTGGAGGTCGGAGACGGTGGTGAAGGGCGAGATGGCCATCGGGCGCTCCTCGGGGATGGCCGGGCCAGTCACGCTCGCCGGCCCGGCGACGGGCGAATCCTACCCCGCGCAGCCGCGAGACGGGTGCCACCGATTACGGCAGCGGCAGACGTGAAACGCAGGCGCCAGACGGCAGGGTGACGGCCGCGGTCACCGGTGAGGAGGGATGCCGGACGCGACGAGACCCCGGGGACGGGAGGTCGACCGGGGTCTCATCGTGCCGTGGGATGCGGAGGCGGGACGACCGCATCCAGCACTGCGGACTTACTGGATCGTGAGGACACCCTCCATTAGGGCCCGGTGGCCGGGGATGGCGCAGTAGTAGGTGTACTCGCCGGCAGCCAGGTCGGCCGGGACTGGCCAGTTGACGACCTCGCCCCCGATCGGCATGTCCACCGGGGCATCATCGTTGTAGCCTTCGACGGCGAAGTTGTGGGCCGACGCGCCCAAGTTCACCAGGTCGATCGAGCCACCGACCGGCACCGTCAGCGTCTCCTGATTCCAGGCGATATCCACGCCTTCGAGGAGGACGGGTGCGCCACCCGCCGGGGCTTGACCCGCCCCTTCGGCGGGTGGCGGGGCCGCGCCACCGCCGGAGGCGGCGTCCGCCGGTGCCGCAGCTGCGCCCCCAATGGTCAAGACGCCCTCCATCAGGGCGCGGTGGCCGGGCACGGCGCAGTAGTAGACATATTCGCCTTCGGCCAAGTCGGCGGGGACGGGCCAGTTCACCAACTCGCCGCCGATCGGCATATCGACCGGCGCGCCATCGTTGTAGCCCTCGATCGCGAAGTTGTGCGGTGAGGCACCCAGGTTCACCAGGTCGATGGAACCGCCGACAGCTACGTTGAGCGTTTCCTGATTCCAGGCGATGTCGACCGCTTCCAGGAGGACGGGTGCGCCCGCACTAGCCGGTGCTTCACCTTCGCCGGCAGGGGCCTCACCCTCGGCCGGAGGGGGAGCCTCCTCGCCTTCGGGCGCCGGGGAAGCGTTCGGATCCACGTCAGACGGGATGTCGGTCGGGGCGCCCTCGACCGGGATCCGGGTGACGGTCGGCTCCTGGGCCACGTCGATTGCCGACGAGCCACAGGCAGCCAGCAGGGCCATGGCCGGGACCGCAGCCCCATAGGCGGCCGCACGGCGGAGGACAGTCCGTCGCGAGAACCGTGTTGTCCGGGCCACCACCAGTTGACCGTTATGGTCCTGGCGTTCGGCATCGTTATCTCGCTCGTCGGCCAGGTGTCGCTGGTCGGTCATCAGTCAGTGTCTCCCACATTCCGGGACGCTCCCGGACCCACGCATCAGCCCGCACCGTTTCCCGATCCCACGTCGCCCGTGTCGCATCCGTCGCGCCACGGGTCCGTCATCGCGACCGCCGGCACCGCCTACCGTGCCGGGCGTCTCCGCCAGGCGCTGGGGCTGGCCATCGCCGGTCGCCGCAATGTGTCAATGGTACAGTCAAGCGGCCCTCCCGAGTGTCGGGAAAAGCCCGCAACCGCGCGGCGTTCGGCAGGAATCGGTGGTCCGGACCCCACCCGGACCGGTACCGGACCGCCCGGTGGCACGGGGCGTGATGACGCCTGGGCGCGATGACGCCAGTAGCTGACGACGGGTAGACGGGGACCGGCTCCCCGGAGATAGGGCGGGGCGCCGTAGTGACGACGAGGGACACGACGAAACCGGGAAGCGGCTTCAATGCAGGGCAGTACCCCGGCACGGCAGACACGGTGACCCACCGGGTGCACACGAACGGAACCACGTTGGCGGTCGTCGAGTATCCCGGCCCGGCAGGCGCGGGCGCCGACGAGACGGTGGTCTCGCTGCACGGGATCGGCAGTACTGGGGCATCGTGGTGGCCGGTGGTGGACGGGCTCGGCGCCCGGTTCCGGCTGCTGGTGCCGGACCTCCGGGGTCACGGGGGATCAAGTCGACCGGACCGCGGATACCTGTTGTCCGACTATGCCGCCGACCTCGATGGCCTGCTGGGAGCGTTCGGACTGGCCGATCCCCTCCTCCTGGGGCACTCACTAGGCGGCCTGGTGGCGCTGGAGTGGGCCCGGGGCCAGCCGGACCGGGCACGCGCCATCGCCCTGGAAGACGCACCCCTGCGGGGCGGACCGGGCGTCGTTCCACGCTTCGATGATTGGATCGCCCTGTCGAGCATGGACCCGGCCGGGGCCGCCGGCCACTACGCCCGGGAGTACCCCGACTGGTCGGCTGAGGAATGCCGGCGGCGGGCGGAGATGATCACGTCGGTAGCACCCGGAGTATTCACCGAAATGCGAACCGCCAATCTCGCCCCAGACCAGGCGGACCGGGTCGCGACGCTGGCGGGGATCAGCTCGCCGGTCCTGCTCGTCCACGGCGACTTGGCGGCCGGGGGGATGGTGGATCTCAAGGACGCGTCGCGGCTGGTGGAGACGCTGTCGGATGTGCGAACCGTCCGCATCGCCGGGGCGGGCCATAGCATCCATCGCGAGCGGCCAGAGGCATTCCTGGCGGCGGTGGTGCCGTTCTTGGCCGTTCATATCCGGGAGCATCACGTCGAATCGTGAGGTGGTCATCCGACCACCTCACGATTCGGGGCGTTCCAGGGTCGTGGGCGCCGGGAACCATTCCGGAGACCGTCGTCTGCCTCACCCCGGCACGGACGCCTCAGCCGGTGGCCGGAGTACCCAGGTCGGCCATCGGCTGGAGTGTGATTCGCGTGCCCTCGAGGGAGAACCCGAAGGCGGGTATGACGGCGCCGGTGCCGGCCGGATCACCCACCGTGAATGTCTCAGCGCCGGACAGGGTTTGACCATCATCGGCGATCTCGAGAGTGCCCGAGACGGTGGTCGAGCCCCGGTAAACACCGTCCTCATCGGTTCGCAAATGCACGATCGTGAAGTCGATCGCGTGCTCACCCGACGCTTCCCAGACGCCATGGCCAGCGCTGAAGTACGTGAACTTGAACGGCAAGCCCGGCAGCGCTGGCCGGACGGGTCGTCCCGACACCACCAGTGACCCGTCCGGTGAGAAGGTCGCGAGCGTGGGATCGCCTTCCGGCTGGCCCTCGGGAGCGCCCGCCAGGAGTTGCCAGGAACCGATCACCGAATGGTCCTTCGATGCGTCTTGCGCTCGCGCGGGACCGCCGAACACGAGTCCCATTCCCGCGAGCACGAGTATCGCGATGACCGTCAAGGTCCTTGTCTGTGAGCGTTGCACGATGTCACTCCTAGCGAATGCACGGGCGACTCCCGACCATCCCCCGAGCACGGTCGCTCGACGTCCGGTATGCGGACCGGCGCCTCCACCGACCCATCAGGAGCATGCCAGGCGTGCGACGGCGACGCATCGTCCAAATTGACTAGTAGCCGCGCACACTGCGCCGATCGACCTACGTACACCGACGTAGGTTACCGCCGAGAGTGTCAGACGATGCCCTGCCGGACGGCGTAGGTCGCCGCGGCGGTGCGAGAATCGAGACCAAGCTTATTGAGGATGTTGACGACATGGACGGCAGCCGTGCGGTGACTGATACCGAGCGCCTCGGCAACGGCGCGATTGGATCGGCCCTCCGCCACCAGACCCAGCACCTCGATCTCCCGCGAGGTTAGGTCCGCCCGTGTCACGGGGCCCCGTCCCGAACGTGGGGCACGAGCACTTCCCGATTCATAGGCCGCGACTTCGACAACAAGGTCGTCGAACCCGAGCGCCCGGCCCGCAGCCGTGGCGGACTCTACTGACTCGCGGCCCACGGCGACCGTGCCGTGCAGGAATTCCGTCCAATCCCAACGGACGTTCGACCAGGACCCTCGTGCCTCGACCTCCGCCTGGATCGCACCGATCCACCGCGCGACGAGGAGATGATCCCCGCGGGACGCTGCCACCCTCACGGCGATCTCAATGGGCCATGTGATCGCGAAAATGTCACCGATCTCTCGCCATTGACCAATCTCACGCCAGTGGCCGAGGCTTTGGCCCACGAACCGGATGGCGCCGGGCGCATCGCCACCGCGTAGAGCGAGTTCTGCCTGGAAGATGAAGCTACTGGCCAGGTTCCAGGGATCACCGAGTCGGCGCGCCATCGCGAGGTGTTCTCGCGCCGACGCTTCTAACCGTGGGGCGTCTTCTTGGAGCAGGGCGATGGTCACGAGGCCACGGAGGATGTCGATGACCCGGGGCTGGTCCGGGACCTGCAGGAACCGATCGCGCGCCTCCTCGTGCAAACGCCACGCCGCCTCCAGATCGCCGTCTGGGATCAGGAGATTTCCCAAGAGGAGCAAGGCAAGACCCTCCACCAACGCGTCACCGATCTCCCGGCTCATCGCGAGGCCGTGTTCGGCATACGCCTGCGCCTGGTCGGGATCGTCACGGATGCTCGCCAGCAACCCGGCGCCGAGGAATACCTCCGCCCGCGCCGTGGACGGCGCCTCGCCGGGGAGTACGAGGACTCGTTCGATCCGACGCCAAGCCTCGTGGAAGTGCGCCCGCTTGAGCCAGAATGCGACGATACCCGCGACCAGCCGCAGCGCCGTGTCCGCGTCCTCTCGCTCAACGGACCAGTCAAGCGCGGCCCGCAGGTTGTCGTGCTCGACCTCGACCCGGTCGAGCCACATTCCCTGATCCGGCAGATAGAGGTGCGGGCTCGCCTCCTCGGCGAACGCGACGTAGTAGGTTGCGTGCGCGCGGCAGACGGTGTCCTCCTCACCATTGGCGACCAGCCGCTCTCGGCCGAACGCGCGGATCGTCTCCAACATCGAGAAGCGCGGCGCCTCCTGCACCAGCACCGCTTGGTTCATCAGGCTGTGGTCGACCAACGTCGAGATGCCGTCGAGGATGTCCGTGCGCAACCATCCGGTCGCCTGACCCACCGCGTCGGCCGACTCCGCGGTGAAGCCGCCGACGAAGACGGAGAGGAGCCGGAAGAGCGTCTGCTCGTCTGGCGCCAGCATGTCATAGCTCCAGGCAACGGTCGCCCGCATCGTGTGCTGCCGATGTGGCTGATCGCGCCCGCCGCCGGTCAGTGTGGCCAGCGGTCGCTCCAGCCGCGTCAGCAGCGCGGACGGCGGGAGGGTCCTCCCGCGGGCGGCGGCGAGCTCGATCGCCAGCGGCAGCCCGTCGAGGCGGCGAACGACCTCGGCGACGGCGGGCGCATTGGCATCCGTCAGAGTGAAGCCGGACCGGGCGGCTCTCGCCCGCGCGACGAACAACTGGACCGCTTCGCACCCCGCGATCACCTTGGCAGCGTCTCCACGGTCCATCACGGGCAGACCGAGCGGCGGGACGGTCACGACGTACTCGCCCGACACGCGAAGCAACGCCCGGCTGGTCACTAGCAGCGTGAGTCTGGGGCAAGCGGCCAGGAGGGTGACGAGGACCGGAGCCACGTTGATCACCTGCTCCACGTTATCGAGGAGCAGCAAGAGGGGACGGTCGTGCAGGGCCGCGACGACCTGCTCGATGACTGGCCGATCAGCGGCCGTGTGGACGCCCAGGACCCCGGCGATGGTGGGGAGGACGAGGTCGGGGTCGGTGACCGGCGCGAGGGGGACGAAGGCAACACCGTCGGGCAAGCGATCCGCCAAGTCCTCTGCCACCCGGAGGGCGAGGCGGGTCTTGCCGACGCCACCCGGACCGGTCAAGTTCACCAGGCGCACGTCGTCTCGGCGTAGCAGGGCGGCGACCTCTCCGATATCTCGCTCCCGACCGACGAAGGAGGTCAAGGAACGGGGCAGCACCACGCCGATCCGTTCCCGGCCAGGGAAGACCAGAGGGAGACGTTGGTCATGTCCAGCGACGTTAGGATCGGCGGGCATCGGACCAGACAAGGGCCGCTCCCTGCGCTTCGGCCACGCTCCGAACACCCATCTTGCGCCGCTGGTCCGCCCGCGTCAATCGCGATCCCGCCGCACGCCCGCGCGTCCCGATCCCGCGAGCCGTGCTCGCTAAAAGACCCGCGTCAGGTCTTCGCCCCGGTGGCCGGGACGCTCTTCCGACGAGTCGTGCCGATCCCGCATCCATCATGATCCAGCCAGGCCCGGGCCGGCGGGACCGCCGGAGCGATCCTCGGACGGCGGTCCGCCGCTAGGTCTCCGGTTCGTCGCCACTGGACGGCGGCGTGATCGGCAGGCTGACCCGGAAGACGGTCCGGCCCGGTTCGGACTCGGCCTCGATCGTGCCCCGGTGCTCCTGGGTGACGATGCGCCAGGCGGTATCGAGCCCCAGCCCGGTGCCCTCCCCCTGCGGCTTGGTCGTGAAGAACGGCTCGAAGATCCGGGGCAGGACATCCGCCGGGATCCCGCTGCCGGTGTCTTCGATCTCGACCACCACCAGATCGTCGCGATGCATCGTCCTGATATCGATCCGCCCCCGCCCGACCATCGCATCGATCGCGTTGTCGAGGATGTTGGTCCAGACCTGGTTGAGCGTGTTGCCGAACATCCGGATCGGTGGGAGCGAGCGATCGAAGTGGCGATGGACCTCGACGTTTCGCAGCCGGTGGGCGAGGATGGTCAGTGTGTTCTCCAGCCCCTCATGGATGTCCGCGTCGTACTCGGTGGCGCGGTCCATGTGCGAATAGCCCTTGATCGCCAACACGAGATCGGCGATGCGCCGGCTGCCCTGGGCGATGATCTCCGTCGATTCCTCGACCACGAGCGTCTCGGAGATCCAGGTGATGGCCTCGGGGAGCGAGGTCGACGGGGCTCGGGACGCGAGGGTATCGAGGTCGTCACCGGTGATCTCGGCCGCGACCAGCGCGGGAGCAAGTTCCCACGCACGCTCGATCCCGTGGTCCTCCAACCATTCCTCGATGGTGGTTTCCGCCTCGCTGACGGCGATGAGGTCTGTCTCGTCGTCATTCAACGGTGCCGGCGGGGTCCGGTGAGCCAACGCGTCCAAGGTGAGCCAGATCGTTGGGTCACATCCCGTATCGGCGAGCGAATCGGCAAGCGTCCGCAAGGCGGTGTCCCGTCGTTGGATCGAGTCCCGCAGGCCAGCATTGGCACGTTGCACCGCCGCCACCGGGTTGTTCAGCTCGTGCGCCAGCCCGGCGGAGAGCTTGCCCAGCGCGGCCATCTTCTCCAGGTACCGGGCCCTCTCCTCCAACTCCAACTTAGCGGTGCGCTCCTCCAGTTCCCGGGTACGGAGCCGCTCCGTGATGTCGCGGAAGAAGCCGTGCGTGGCGACGACCTCGTCGCCGAGGAACCGAGAGGTGACGCTGCCCTCGACGGGCACCACCCGCCCGCTCTTGGCGACGAATCGCGTCTCCAGGAACTCGACGGGCTCACCGCGGATCGCCTGCATGAAATCGTTCATGCAGTGGGCGAGGAAATCAGGGTGGATGATTTCAAACACCGTCATCTTCGCTAGATCTTCGTCGGAATATTCAAGCGCGGTTCGCCACGCTTTGTTGACGAACTCGAACGACCCATCAAGACGAACGCTCTGGATCATGTCCGACGCATTCTCGATGACCGCCTGGTAGCGCTCCTCGCTCTCGACGAGCCGGAGATCGGTGATTGGTTGGGTTGCCTCGGACATGTGGGTCTCCACGATAGGCACAGTGGCCGCCATCGGCCGCTGGGCAGGTCGAAAGATCAAAGAGACCCCGCGTCGCAATTGCCTCGTCACCATGATCAAATCCCCAAGCTGGCGCGGTATTGCCAGACCGACATCACCGCGGTCGCCCCCTCCCCGACCGCGGTCGCCACGCGTTTGCTGGAGCCCAGCCTCACGTCGCCGGCGACGAAGACGCCCGGGACGCTGGTCTCCATGAGGTA
>CADCWH010000183.1 GCA_902806395.1 uncultured Thermomicrobiales bacterium
TAGGGCGTGTCGCCCAGCAGCTCTGCGGTAGGGATGCGCAGCCGACAGCCCTCCTCACCCCGCGCCCATATCACCACCGTGAGACCGCAGGACCGGCGTTCCGTCCGCTCACCCGACCGGCGCGGCGAACCGCAGGTCGTGGCCTCGTGGCGAGGGGGACGTCCGCCTGGCGAGAGGCGTGGCCCGGGGGGCACGACGGTCCCTTGACGACGGTAACTATAGTGGGGAGCAGATCCCTATCTATCCAACATCCAGCAAGGGAGATGATGATGGCGACCGGCACGATCCCCACGTGGCACCTAACCGGCAAGATGATCCAGGCCTGCAACTGCGAGTACGGCTGCCCCTGCGAGTTCAACGCCCCTCCCTCCCACGGCCACTGCCACGGCACGTGGAGCTGGCACATCGAGGAGGGGCGCTTCGGGGAGGTCGATCTCGCCGGGGTGCACTTCGCCGCCGCCTGCAAGTGGCCCGGTGCCATCCACGAGGGGAACGGCGAGGTTCTTCCCATCCTCGATGACCGGATGACCCCGGAGCAGACCGCGGCGGTCGGAACCCTCCTCGGCGGCGAGGCGGGTGGTCCCTGGGCGATCATCGCCTCGACCCTGACCAAGGTGCACGAGCCGAAGCTCGTGCCGTGGGACTTCACCTTCGACGGTAGCGACACGCAGATGCGGGCGGGCGACGTGCTCACGATGGAGCTGACCCCGATCCGCAACCCGGTCACCAACGAGATCTTCGAGGCGAAGGTCGTCCTCCCGACGGGCTTCACGTCCAAGGCGCTGAACCACGCAACGACTTCCAGCTTCAGCGTCCGGGATGCGGTCAGCTACGACTACACCGGCAAAGACTCCGCCTGGGGCGACTTCTCCTACAGCGGTCCCGCGTAGGAAACGCTTGCCTGCCTTGTCCTGACGCGCATCGCGCTGGCGATCTGGATAGCGACGCCGACCGACGCCGTCTACGCGCAGCGGAGGGCCCGTGTCGGGATCCCTGATGGAACCGATGACATCTTCAGGGGTTGCTTATCGGCGCCGGTGGACCGGTTGGTCCCGGCGCACCGCCATCGATCGTGGCCAGCTCGTGCTCCTCGCCTCGCTGGCGGTGCTGACCATCGGCGCCTGGGGGCTCACCATCCACCAGGCCCGCACCATGGACATGCCGATGGGGATCGTGGCCGGTGGGGGCGGTGAGGGCGCCGCCCCGGGATCGGAGCAACCAGCGTCGACGACGATGGACGGGATGGCCATGGACGGCATGGCCACCGACCAACCGATGTCCCCGGGTGCCGGAACCCTGGCCGCATCGGGTATGAGCGGCATGGGCGACGACGGCTGGACCTGGGGCGGTGCGACGGCGTTCGTGGTCGCCTGGGCGGTGATGATGGCCGCCATGATGTTCCCGGCCGCGGCGCCGGTGCTGCTGCTCTTCCGGACCGTCACCGCGAAGCGGCGCGGGCGAGGCCGGGCCCTGGCGATGACGTGGGTCTTTGCGGGCGGCTACCTGCTCGTCTGGACCATGGTCGGGGGGGCGACGTGGCTCGTCGTACGGCTCGGCAGCGAGGTCGCCGGGCGTCTCAGCTCGGCCAGCCGGGACACGTGGGCACCGCCGGCGCTCGGCGCGACGTTGCTCGTGGCCGGGGTCTACCAGTTCACCCCCCTCAAGCACATGTGCCTGCGGCAGTGCCAGTCGCCGATGGGCTTCCTGATGACGCGCTGGCGCGATGGCGGCCTCGGGGCGCTGCGCATCGGCGCGGTACACGGGGCGTACTGCCTCGGCTGCTGCTGGGCGATCTTCGCGGTGCTGGTGGCGGCGGGCGTGATGAGCCTCGCCTGGATGCTGCTGCTAACCCTGGTGGTCTTCGCGGAGAAGGTGCTGCCCTTGGGGCGCCGGGCGCCGCGGGTGATCGGCACGGCGTTCCTGGTCTTGGGCGTCCTCGTGGCTGCCGGGGCCACCCCCATGCCGTGGAGCGCCTGAGCCTCCTGCGACGAGCCAACGAGTGCGCGGTCGCCTCTGAAGCGCACAAGGCGCGTTGTCCGTGGGCCAGCGGCGACGGGGCTCGTGAAGGGCCCCGAGAACGACCGTTTGTCAAATGGTCCGAGGCGGTCCACTCGGTTTAGCGTGCCCAACCTCCGGCGGGCCCGTTCCGCTTAGGTCCGTGGTCACTGCGAAGCCGAGCGGTCCGGAACTGCGTGCGGCGTGGGAGTGTTGTCACCCTCCTCCGAGCCGGAAGATTGGAGCTAGCAATATGAGGGTCTGCGATAGGATGTAAGAGGCTTCGACGCGGCTCATGAAGGTACGCGAGCGGTCAGCGCCGAAGTACGGTACGGATGGTCTCGTGGCTCACTCCGAAGTCGGCGGCAATTGCTCTGAGGCTCTTGGACAGGGCGAGATAGCGTATGACCGCCTCTTGTTCTGGCGTTAGCCTGCGTTTGCGGCAGCCTGAAACACGAACCTGACAGGTCGACCAACCGCATCGAAGGTCAATGGGATCGGTGAACGGCATGCCGCACACGGGCACGCGGATCGACTCTCCCGATTGCAAAAGGTTCTGAAGGTGCAGATGCGACCCCCGTCGCTTCCGCCCACAAGACATCACTCTCGACGACTTGCTCGCGAGCGCGGCGAAGAACGGCGGCAGGTCCGGCCCAGGAATTAATTCCACGGCCGCTCTGTTGTTGGACCAGCGCCTCCACACCCCTGAGCCGGGCCCCGTGGTCATACGACGACGCGGACCGCGAGGTCCTGGCCGCTCCGGAGAGGCTTCGTTGTCTCCGCCCACGAGTTCAGCCTACGTCGACTGCGATGATCGACCTAACTGCACGCCGCTGTGGGTCCCGGCGGCGCTTAGCTGTGCGTCCTACGGATCGACCACGGGAGCCGTGGCTTGGGTTTGCCTGGTGGCCCCGCGATAAGGCGGTCGGCCACCGCACCAGTCGTGAAGGCATAGACCGCCTTGTGCAGAAGGTCGATCGCCTGCTCGTCGACCGGCCACGTCCACGGCGGA
>CADCWH010000184.1 GCA_902806395.1 uncultured Thermomicrobiales bacterium
CGGCGGAAGGATCGACCGTCCGGTTGGGGCTGATCGACATGGGTGCCGTCGATGACTGGGCGCCGCTCGCGGCGCTCTCGGCGGACGGGATGAGTGTGGTCCCGACCCTGGCGTTCGGGCCGCACAAGGATGTCGAGGCGTTCCGGGCCGCCCGTGAGGCGGGCATCACTCGCGTCGTCTCCAACGGGGCGTTCCACGCCGATACGCTTGGCCTAATCGACCGCTACGCGCGGCAGACATGATGCTTTCGGCCTGACCGTGGACGCCGCCGCATGGCGCGTTCAGTCGTCTCGGTTCACGAGACCTGAAGTGAATCCTGCTCATCGCCAATCACTCCGACTGCGGCGCCCTCCCCGCGCGTGTTCCCCCTCCGGACATCCCGCTGGATCGGCCAAGGCAGCGGCGCTCGCCTGGGAGAGAGCTTCCAGACTGGCCTGCCGGCGCCGCGGGCCAAATGCCGATCCTTCTCTCGGCAGATGCACGCGTCTAGATCGCAAGCCGTGCCCGGATGCATCCTGCTGGACATGCCGCGCCGCGTCCGGTATCCTCTGGAAATACGTGTACGTACACAATCTGCCGGGGTGGCCGATTCCGTCAGCCGCCCTCCTTTGAGGAGGATCACCATGGACGCTGGGCTGGCACCCGAACGCACCCTCTTCCCCGCCGGCCCCGGGTCCCCGGAACAACTGACCGACGGGGCGGTCCCCGACCTTGACCGGGCCGGACCGCTGGAGGCGCATCACCTGGCAGACGGACCGGTGACGATCGTCGGCGCGGTGGAGATCTTCTTCGGCGATCTGCGCTTGGCCCCACGGTCGAAGAAGACGTACCGGATCGGGATCAACAAGTTCCTGCGTCACCTCGCGGCGCATGAGGGGATCGACCCCGAAACTGCCCCGATCACTGCCCTATTGCCCGAGCACATCACGTCGTACGCCTCGGTGATCGTCCCCGACGACATCCGTAGTCCGGAGGAGGTGGCGCGGATGCGGACCGCCCAGAACAACCTCTCGGCGATCCGGAAGTTCTGCGCCTACATCGCCGCCTACGATCTCCACCCCCACCTCGCCAATGACCGGATCAAGGTCCGCGTCGCGGCGATGATGCCCCGCTTCACGCCCCCTCCGCCGGACGTCAAGTTGGCCGACTTGGAGCGGATGGTGGCCGTCGCCAGAGCGGGTGAACCGGTCGAAAAGGCGGAGCGCGAGCTGCGGCGCCTCAAGGTCCTGGCCATCGTGCTGTTCCTGTTCCGCAGCGGGGTCCGCCTCTCGGAACTGTGCGCCCTGCGGCGGCGGGACATCGACCTGGTGGAGGGGACAGCCCACATCTACCGGGCCAAGGGCGGCAAGAGCCGCACCGTGCACTTCGACAACGAGACAGCCGCGGCCCTGTCCGCCTATTGGGCGCTCAGGGGCGATCCGCCGCGCGCCGCCGGGGCCTTGCCCGCCTTCAGTGGCCGGGACCGGCAGCACGCTCCCGGCCGCGCGATCAGCCCGCGCACCGTCGAGAACATGATCGACCAGTTGGCCGCCTCCGCCGGAGTCGAGAGCGATGTTACGCCCCACTCCTTCCGGCACGGCCTGGCGACCGAACTCGTCCGGAGGAGGGTCCGGGAGTCGACGGTGCAGACGATCCTGGGGCATGCTTCCCCCCAGACGACCCGGATCTACGTCCACAAATCCGCCCGGGACGTCGCCGAGGAATACCAGGATGCTTTTGGCCCCTACGCTCCACCCGCCCGCCGCGAATCGGCCTGAACCGTCGCCGTTTCACCGGGCCGGGGCCGTGGCCACGCTCTCCATCTGTCTGGTTTTGCTCCTGGCGGGTTGCTCGACCGGGAACGCCCGCGATGCGGGGGTGGCACAGGGCATCGAGGAGACCCAGCCGGCGACCGTCCCGGGGGTCCAAGCCACGTTCATCGCCAGCGAGTACTTCCCCGGCAGCCCGACTCCCGCCGGCACCCCCACGCCTCGCGTCGTCCTGCGGGCGATCGGCATCACGCTGGCCGTCTCGGGGTCTGGCGAGCCGAACGGCATCTATGGCTCCGTCCCGGCCGACGCCGGCCGGGTCTACCTGACCGTGCGTGCCAACGACCTGCGCGATGGTCAGGTGGTGCAGGCGTCGTGGCAGACGATCGAGGAGAAGCCTGAGGATGTCGACGTGTTCGCCGTCTCCGAGGTGACGATCGAGGGCGCTCCCGACTGGGTGGCTCTGCCGATCGACCTCACTGGGCAGCGATCGCCCGACATCTACGCCGTCACGGTCTACGTTGGCGACACCCTGCTCGGCGCCCTCTCCTTTGAGATCACGGCCGTGGGCACCGCCCCACGGCAGATCGACTGATCCGGGCACACGCCACCGTCCGGCGAGCCGCTTGCGGCCGGTACCCGATCCCCCTACACTCCGCCCGCTGGCCGCCTGGCGACCGAAGCAACGGTCCATCACCGTGACAGGAGCCGGCATCCTCATCAGATTCGTTCCCATCCAGGATGGGGCGGCGGGCGCGTCTCGAGGAACCGGGAGGGCACCGAGGTGAACGACCGTGACATGGTGAAGCTGGCGATCGTCGAGTTTCTGGGCCCGTTCGTCCTGGTCTTCGCCGGCGTCGGCGCGATCATCCAGACTCAAGGAGGCGACGTGGTCGCCATCGCGCTGGCCCACGGCCTGGCGATCGGTCTGATGGTCTCGGCAGTGGGCCATATCTCGGGAGGTGCCTTCAACCCGGCGATCACCCTCGGTTTGTGGGTCACGGGGCGGATCGAGTCGTCCCGTGCCGCCCTCTACGTCGTCGCCCAACTGCTGGGCGGACTCGCCGGCGCCGCGGTCTTGACTCTGGTCTACCGGGACGTGGAGCGCAACGCGGCCGGTGTGAACCTCGGCGTCCCCACCGTCGCGTCCGGCTATTCAGTCGGAAACGCGCTCGTGATGGAGGCCATCCTCACCTTCTTCCTGATGTTCGTCATCTATGGGGTAGCGATCGACCACCGGACCGGCAGGGTGATGAGTGGACTGGCGATCGGCCTGACAATCACCCTCGACATCCTGGCTGGCGGGGTCGTCAGCGGGGCGGCGATGAACCCGGCCCGCGCGTTGGGGCCGGCACTGGTTCAGGGCGATTTCGAACATCACTGGATATGGTGGGTGGGGCCGGCGATTGGTGCCGCTCTGGCCGCTGTGCTCTACCATCGCGTGCTGCTCGCCGGCGTGGTGGCCGCCGAGGCGCCGAGCGATAACGTCGATCCCGAGCACCCGCGTTCCGCTCCCGGCTCCGACGACGCTATCGCGGGCCCGGGAGGTCGGCCCGCGGCGTCTGGAGGTCGGCCCGCGGGGACGTCCGGATCGTCACGGGGCGGCCGACGCAGTGGTCGGCGGCGGCGTTGATGCCACGCCAGTTGCCACCCCGCGCGTAGAGCGCGATCACGAGACGATCGAGGAGCGATCAACGATATGACGTCCGCGCAGAACGACGACGAGTTGGCCAGGATCGCCCTAGTCGCCGAGAAGCGATCGCAGGCCCGCGACCTGCTGCGCCGCTTCGACCTGGACTGCTGGCTGACCTTCACGCGGGAAGGGAGTGACCTCCTGCTCCCCTTCGTAACCGGTGGGGACGCGTTGGTTGGCACCTCGGCACTGATGATCTTCGCCGAGGGACCGAGCGTCGCGATCGTCGCCGACTATGACCGCGGCCAAGTCGCCGGTGTCTTTGACGAGGTCCACGCCTACTCCCTGGACTGGCGCGAGCCCTTTCGCGACGTGCTGACCAGCCGGGACCCGCGCCAGATCGGGATCAACGTCTCCTCCGACGACCATGGCATCGACGGCCTGACCCACGGGCTTTGGCTCCTGCTCCGGGACACCCTGAAACCCCTTGGGATGGAGGACCGCCTCGTCTCGGCGGCGCCGGTCGCCGAGCGGGTCCGCGCCCTGAAGACACCGGGCGAGGTCGAGCGGATCCGGCGGGCCTGCGACATCACCGTTCGCATCTTTGACGACCTCACCGGGATGCTGCGGGTCGGGCTGACCGAGAGCGATGTCCACGCCATCCTCGTGGAGCGGATGACGGCCTACGAGGTCGGCCCGGCCTGGGACGCGGCCTACTGCCCTTCTGTCTCGACCTCTCGCGGCGTCGGCGGTCACAACGCCCCCGGGATGCTGGCGATCGAACCCGGCGACGCCCTACGGGTCGATTTCGGTGTCCGCCACGAGGGCTACTGCTCGGACTTGCAGCGCACCTGGTACTTCCCCTCGGCCGCCGACCCCACGCCCCCAGCGGCGATCGCCCGCCCGTTCGAGGCCGTCCGTGACGGTATCCAGTTGGCCGCTGAACTCCTCGAACCCGGTCGGACCGGTGTCGAGGTGGATGATCCCGTTCGGTCCCTCGTGGCGGAGCGCGGGTTCACCTTCACGCATGCCCTCGGTCACCAACTCGGCCGCCTCTGCCACGACGGCGGCATGCTTCTCGGTCCGGACAATGCCCGGTACCGTGACCGCTCGCACGGCACCGTCGAGGCAGGGATGGTCTTCACCCTGGAACCCTGCGTCGGTCCGATCGGCCTAGAAGAGGACGTGGTCGTCACCGGCGACGGTGTCCACTTCCTGACCGCGCCCCAACGGGAACCGATCCTCATGTCGTGACCCTGTCCCGGCCACCCCGACGATCGTTTTGAGAG
>CADCWH010000185.1 GCA_902806395.1 uncultured Thermomicrobiales bacterium
GACACGTAGCAGCCGCAGCGCTGCTGCGTCGGTCGGGCTCCCGAGCAGGCTGACCAGGTGTGCGGTCGCCGTGGAGAGCCCGTGCATCGGGCTGGAGACTCGCGATTCTCGTAGGACCGCACCTCGGATCCCCTGCGACATTTGCGCCGGTGGCATCTCCGGGGCCGGATCACCCCCATGTGCCGGGATGGCGCATCGCTATTAATCCACGGGTAATCGACGATCGATCGCCTGGTCACGATCGTCAAACGCCAGCGGTCACCTGGGGCGTACGGGCGTGTCGACCAACGCCCATTGGGCAAGCAGAGTTTGTCCAGGCTGGACACGGTCACCCGGATCACCGCTGACCCCTGTGGCGGTCCATCCTCGTCCCGTTCGAGGACTTGGGCTCGGATGCCCCGGCGGATTCTGACAGGCCTTCGCTGGCCACACGTACCGAGAACTGACCAGTGGATGCGACGGCGCATTCTTCCCGGTCCCTCGTCGTGCGATCCCACGGGATGCAGATCACCCTCGGCCGGTATGCGGGGCCAGACTCCTAGGAAGTGGCGACATACGGCCCAAGCCTTCCACCCGCCTGCCGACTGCTAGACTCACCACACCATCCCTCGTCATCTTATGGAAGGTACGACCAGGACCATGATTGACGCCCCTCGACCCGATCGCGCTCCCTACTATGTCACGGCCGCCATCGACTATCCCAATGGTGCCCCCCACATCGGCCACTCGTTGGAGAAGGTCGGCGCGGATGCGATGCGCCGCTACCAGCGGCTCCAGGGCCGCGACGCCCGCCTGACCATGGGCCTCGACGAGAACAGCCAGCACGTCGTCTCCGCCGCCGCGCGCAACGGGGTCGATGCCAGGACCTGGACCGACCAGATGGAGACGGCCTTCCGGACCGCGTGGGCCGCACTCGGCGTCGAGCCCGACGCGCTGATCCGCACCAATGGCGACCCGCGCCACGCCGAGGCCTCCCGGGAGCTGTATCGCCGCGCCAAGGCCGCCGGGGACATCTACCGCGCGACCTACGCCGGCTGGTACTGCCCAAATTGCAACGCCTACTACACCGACGACGATCTGGTCGCCGGCCGTTGTCCGCTCCACCCGAGCATCGTCCCGGAGTGGCTGGAAGAGGAGAACGACTTCTTCGCCCTCAGCCGGTACGGTGAGCGGCTGCTGGCGCACATCGAGGCCAATCCCGACTTCATCTTGCCCCGATCCCGGGCCGCCGAGGTGGTCGCCACGCTTCGCTCGGGTCTGCGCGACTTCTCCGTCTCCCGGGCCCTCAAGCCTGACCGCGAGCCGTGGGGCATCCCCGTCCCGGATGACGAGGGGCAGGTGCTCTACGTCTGGTTCGACGCCCTGACGACCTACTTGACCGGCATCGGCTTTCCCGACGACCCTGGCTACGGGCGCTACTGGCCAGCCGACGCCCACGTCATCGGCAAGGACATCACCCGCTTTCACTGCCTCTACTGGCCCGCGATGCTGCTCTCGGCCGGACTGCCCCTGCCGCGGCATGTCGTCGTCCACGGCTTCCTGACCGCCGAGGGACAACGCATCTCGACCACCACCGGCAATGTCATCGACCCGGTCGAGGTCACCGCCGAGTTCGGCACCGACCCCGTCCGTTACTACTTGCTGCGCGATGTCTCGTTCGCCTCCGACGGCGACTTCTCCCGCACCAACTTGATCCGCCGCCACAACGACGACCTAGCGAACGACCTTGGCAACCTGCTCAATCGGGTCGTCACCATGACGGGACGCTACCGGGGTGGCACCGTGCCGGAGGCCCAACCCAGAGCGGAGACCGAGGCTGAAGCCGACCTCCGCGCCGTCGCCGGGGCGGCCCGCCAGACCGCCGAGGAGGCTTTCGACGGTTGGACCCTGGACCGGGCGATTGACGGCATTTGGACCCTGGTCCGGCGGACCAACCAGTACCTCGAAGGGCGAGAGCCCTGGAAGCTGGCCAAGGATCCTTCCCTCGCCGCTGACCTGGACACCACCCTCGCCTCTGCCGCCGAGGCCCTGCGGCTGGTGGCGATCTACCTCGCCCCGGCGATGCCTGGCACGGCCGACCGACTCATGGCTCAGTTGGGCCTGCCACCGGTCGCCGATGGAGATTGGGCGACGAAGGGCTCGTGGGGCGCTGACCGTGTGATCCGGGTGGTCCCGGACGCCCCCCTCTTCCCCCGAATCGAGATCGAGGCTGGTAGCCCCGCGATCCTGTCCTGAACGCGACGACGGGCGGGAGCGACCTTGCTCCCGCCCGTCGTTGGTCACCTGCGCTCACCTGTGCCAGTGAGCGAGTTCATGCGGCGAAGCCGAGTCTAGTGAGATGTGCCGAGGCCTTGTTCCGGTGCGACCGGCGAATCGATGGCGGACGCTAGCCCGATCAGGAGTTGGAGTCGACCAGATCCTGGGGAGGCTCTCCGATGCCGATGAAGGAGTAGATCACCGCGTCTCCCAGGTCGTGGCGCCGCGTCAGGAGCAATTCGCCCTGGTCCCCGCTCGCGGTGGTCAATATCGCCAACGCTCCCTCGACCAGGATATCCGTGCCAGTCTGAGGTGCCACCATCCCGCGCCACGGGGTCCCGGCCGGGCCGGCCCCGGTCACGGCGTAGCGCACTGGGCAGGCGTGCCCTGCCACCAAGATGGTGCCATCGTCGCGTGCGGCTCCGAGGGAGGATCGGCGGGGAGAGGCCTGGGCCGGGAGGCCGTCAGGGCGCGATTGGGCGTTGGGCATGTGATGGTCCTTCGCCGGCGGGCGGCAGTGATGGTCCGGGGCCGCGGAGCGCTCGACCATCTGGATCGGTACCCCCAAGGATACCCCACCGGCGGCGGGCCGGGTCGTCGCGGGTGCCAAAATTCCGTTGGTTGTGAGCCTTCGACGAGTCGAGCGCGACAGAGTGGCGTCGCTTCCCGGTAATGTCCTCTGATCCTGGCCTCGCCGATCCGACCCGGTCACCACCCGGGCCGGTGCTGATAGGATCCCGCATCGGCCCTTTGGACGGGTGGAGAGAGCATGCGACAATCACCGGCGACGCCCCGCTGCGTGGGCGCTTGGTGAGGGCTGCCACTGGCGACCGTCACAGCCATTCCGGGGCGACCCCGGACACTTGAGGAGACCACCGTTGGACCAAACGCGGCAGATAACCACCCGCTATGAGTCGGCCGACCCATTGACGCTCGATGTCGATGTCCTGGTCCTGCCCGTCCTCCGGCAGGACGGCGGGGCCGACCTCGCGGCTCCCGAAACCGTCTCCGGGGCCGTCACCGCGTTCGGCGGGGCGATCGAGACGCTGGTCGCGGATGCTCGGTTCGGTGCCAAGGTGGGTGACGTGCTCCGGACTCCTACTCTCGGCCGTCTCCCAGCTCGCTATCTGGTCCTCGTCGGGGTCGGTGACGCGACGACGATGACGGCAGACAGCGTCCGCCGGGCGATGGCCGCCGCCTCGCGATCGGCTCGCGAGGTCGGCGGCAGCTCGGTCGGTATCGCCCTCCCCGCGGCTGCGGAACATCTCGATCCCGCCGCGACCCTCACTGCCGTGGCCGAGGGAATCGCCCTAGCCGGCTACCGGTTCACGACCTATCGCGGGACGGCCCGCTCCGCGGAAACCCTGCCGTCCCTGCCTGACCGGGTCACGATCGCCTCGACCGCC
>CADCWH010000186.1 GCA_902806395.1 uncultured Thermomicrobiales bacterium
ACCGCCTGACCCTGAAGACCCACCGCCAGGAGTCCCGGGTGACCACCGCGTTGCCGCGGACCGCGCCCACTTCCCGCCTCCTCTGGACCCACGATTAAGGCAAGGCCGGCTCGATCGTTCTGCTCTTCGAACACATAGACGGCGGGAGTCCCGCCACGACCTGGCGCGTCGCGGACCTTGACTGGGTGAGCGCCGCACTCGTAGTGGTATCGGCCGCGCTCACCCCGTCACCATTGCTCCCCTGCATCATCGGGCAAGCGACGGACTGGCCCCTGGTCACCGCGGGCTGGTGGGACAGGTCGAAGACCGAGTGGTTGATCGGTCTCGATCCCTGGTCGGCCCGGCGCCTCGACCGCCTTGCCCGACTGGAGGCCGACGCCCGCGACGCGATCGCCGGGGAGACCTTGCCGTGCCCCGATCTCCGGGCCGGCAATCTGATGCTGATCCCGGATCGGGTGCTGGTGGTGGATTGGCCACACGTCCGTGTAGACGCGGCATGGGCCGACGCGGTATTCCTGGCGCCGAGCGTCGCCATGGAGGGTAGTCCGGACCCTGCCGACCTGATCGCTCAGTTCCCCGGGGCCCGCGCTGCCGCCCCGGCGACCTCACCTCCGTCATCGCGGCGATCGCTGGCTGCTTCACGACCGAGGCGCTGCGGATCGGACCGCCAGGGTTACCTACCCTCCGGGCGTTCCAGGCAGCCCAGGGCGCGGTGAGCCGAAAGTGGCTCTCGGAGAGAACTGCTTGGCCCTGATCGGGGAGCGCCGGTTCGTCACCCACATCCCCCAACGACCTGCTACCCGGATGTCACCACGGTTGTCCGGCGCACCGCCTGAGCCGGGCCACGCATCGCCCCGCCATGACGATCTCTCGTCCCGGGCTCATCTCGGTATCACCACGTCGCGGGGGTGTCCACGCCGCTCGAATCCGGACCCAAACCGGACAACTCCCGCACCCGCGCCGTCAGAGCCGCGATCTCCCCCGCTCGGTCCGGTCCTCCGATCGACATCGGCTCGCCGAAGCGCAGGGTCACCCGCAAGCGGTCCGGCCCTTGGGACGAGTACGCGAGCCCGGCCGGCACAATCGGGACCCGGGTCTGGCCGTCGGCCTGGGCCAGCGCGACCAAGCGGACCACGCCGGGCTGGAAGGGTAACGTCTCGTCGTCGCGAGTCTTGGGGGTGAAGGTGGGGTCAATCGTCGGGTAGCCCTCGGGGAAGACCAGCAAGGCGTGCCCGCCCCGCAGGAGGTCGACTGTCTCCCTCGCGGCCTGGCGCATCGTCCGGGCGGCCTCCGCCTCGTATGCCTCTCGCGCCCCAGGAGCGGCGAAGCGCTCCGGCCGGTGCCGCGTCGCGTCGGGCCGAAGCACCACCGGCCACCGCGCTACCCTCGTGGCCCGGTCCAGCACCCCACGCGCCAGACTCCCGCTCGCCCAGTCGGCCGCCACCAGGATGTGGAGGTGACGGTCGACGGACGTGCCGATGGCGCAGCCGTCGAGGAGATGGTGGTAGTGGCGAGCCGCGATTACCACCGGGCCAGTGGCAGGGACATGCTCGATGCCCTCCACGCGCAGTTCGGCCTGGCGGGCCAGCGCGCGGCGGCACATCACCCGCAGTGACCGCCAGGCCATCGTCGCGGGCAGGGCCTCGTCGGTACCGGGCACGTCTCGCCCCCTACCGCCGGACCAACTCGCGGCCCAGCGGTCCCCCGCTCCGGACCACGTCGGCGTCCCGCTCGACCAGGGCCAACAGGAGCGGCAGCAGGGCCAGCGTGACCGCGATCACCACCGGTTGCCAGAGCCCGACGCTGAAGCTGAGGGCCGAGGCGAAGATGATGTTCGCGATGTAGACCAGGGTCGGGATCGCGGCCGGGTAGGTGGTCGGGTCCGGGTCGCGGCGCCAGATGATCCGGCTCAGCACCATGTAGATCAGCCCGGTGGCCGCCCAGCCGATGTAATTCTGGGCCGGCATCCCGAAGTAGGGGCCCGTCTCGCTCCACGTCCAGAATTGGACCATCAGGTCCTCGTGCGCCATCGCCGGGTCGAGGACCATGTCCCAGACCACCAGGAACCAGACGCCGAGCCCGATCGAGAGCGCGGTCGTCCCCACTCGCCAGCGGGGACCGATCAACCGTGCCAGCGACACCCCGGCCAGGTAACACGCCAGACCCATGTAGAACCAGGAGAGCGGGATCGTGAACGGCACCCGGCCCAGCACCTGGTAGCCAAGAAAATCGGTGTACTCGTAGTTGCCGAAGGGCCAACCCGTCCCTGTCCCGACCAACTCGGACCCGAGCGAGATTCCTGTCGAGAGGACGAAGAACACGGCGGTCCGGGCCCAACCGAGAGCCAATACCCCGAGGGCGAACACGGCCGCCGCCCCGAAGATGATGTGCATCGACCCGGCATACGTCATCCCGAAGTCGAAGACCTCCCGCCCGGTGGCCGAATCAGCCCACAGTTCCGGGTTCGGCAGGGCGATCAGCAGGCCACCCAACCCAAAGACCAACGCCATCACGTGCGCCCCGAGTAGGCCCCAGGACGCCCCAGGGGCGGAGACCCGACGCACACGCGTCGCCCGGCCGGCCGGGCCAGCGGTCCGGGCCGCCGCGTGGGTGGACTGGTCGGGGAAATCGACGCGGGTGCTCATCGGTGCGCTCCGGGTAAGGGATCGAGGGCGAGGTCGGCGCGAACGGAAGGCAATCCGCCTTCGCCGCGGGTGATGGGCCGGCCTCGCCAGGAATGATGACGACGAGCCGCGCTGCGCGCCAGTGCGACGGCCACCGGCAGGTCGGCAACGGGAGATAACCAGTAGGTGAGCGGGCGATCTGGGTACGCGCGCGCCATCCCCGCCAGTGTCCCCAGTCTCAGCCCTAGCAACGCCAAGTTGACCCTCCCCAAGGGCGTTTGCCACCCCGCGCGACCTTCGTTCCAGATCAGCAGTGCGACCAGGATCGGCAACGGGGCGGCCTGGGCCAGGCTTACCTCCGCAAGGCCAATGATCGTGCCCGCCCCGGCATGGCGGTCGTGCGTCGGCAACGAACGCGTCCATCCCCGGAACGCCTCGCGCCATCCGGAGTACATCTCGACCGAGACGAGGCCTTCGCTCTCGTAGAATCCGACCCCGTGCCCTGCCAGGACGAGTTCCCGGGCCAGCGTCACGTCCTCGCAGACCGAATCGATCACCGCCACGAACCCCCCGACCCCGTGCAGGGCGTCGGTCCGGACCAGCATGCACTGCCCGTTCGCCTGTACCCTCCGGACCCGGGTGGAAGCATGCCCCGGGATTCCGTAGCGATAGACCAGCGTCGCCAACATCGCGGGGTGGACGAGTCCCTCCCCGGGACCCGAGAGGCGCTGCTCCGTCGCCAGGCTAAAGGCCATGTGTCCGGTCGCGGCGGCGTGGGACAGGAGCGATCGGGCCAGGTCCGGTCCAGGTCGCACATCGGCATCGATCGTGAGCACCCACTCCGGGTCAGTGCCGAGAGCGTCGAGTCCCACCTGCAGACCGTGCGCCTTCCCATTCACGCCCACGGGGACCGGGGTGGCGTCGACCCATCGGACCCGGGGATCCCGGGCCGCGAACCTCGCCACCAGATCCCCAGTCCCATCCGTGGAGCCCCCGTCGACGACGAGGATCTCAGATACCTCGCCCGGTTGGGCGAGCAGGCCGGCGAGACAGGGCGCCAGCCGGTCGCGCTCGTTCAACACCGGGACGAGGATCCCGATCCGGTCGGTCGACGGCTCGTCGCGGCGGCTCACGCGAATGCCGTCCGCCGTGCTCACCAGGCGCACCGCGACCCGGGCCCCGGCGAT
>CADCWH010000187.1 GCA_902806395.1 uncultured Thermomicrobiales bacterium
AGGCAGCGGACCGGGACCATCCGGCCCCGCTCGGCCAGCAGTTCCACGACCGCCGAGCCAAAGCCACCCCGCACGGTGTTTTCCTCGACCGTCACGATCGCGGCGCAGCGGTCCGCGAGGTCCAAAATCGCGACCTCATCGAGCGGCTTGATGAATCGGGCGTTGAGCACTGCGGCGTCGATGCCCCGCGCCGCGAGGGTGTCGGCCGCTCGCTCGGCCGAGAGCACCATGGCCCCAGCGGCGATGATCGCCACGTCCGTACCGTCGCGGCGTAGCTCGGCTCGCCCCTCCGGAAGACGGTGGAGCGGCTGATCGGTGGCGACCCCGACCCCGGCCCCGCGGGGGTAGCGAATGGCGATTGGGCCACCAGTGTGGGCCAGGGCCGTCGTCATCATGTGGCGCAGTTCGTCCTCGTCGGCCGGGGCCATGATCGTCATGTTGGGCAGGCACCGCAAGTACGACAGGTCGTAGATACCGTGGTGAGTGCGGCCGTCATCGCCGGCGAATCCGGCCCGGTCCAGGCAGAACACCACCGGGAGCTTCTGCAGGCAGACATCGTGGAGGATCTGGTCGTAGGCCCGCTGCAGGAAGGTCGAGTAGATCGCTACGACCGGCTTCATGCCGCCCGTTGCCAGGCCAGCCGCGAAGGTCACCGCGTGCTGCTCGGCGATGCCGACATCGTAGAAGCGGTCCGGGTGAGCGGCGGCGAAGGCATTGAGCGACGTCCCGGTCGGCATCGCGGCGGTGATGCCGACGATCGATGGGTCGTCGTTCGCCAGTTCGATCAGGGTCCGAGCGAAGACATCCTGGTATTTGGGCGGCGTCGGGGCCACCGCGGAATCCGCCTTGACCTTGACCGGCGCGGCCTGCGCCGACACCGCGTGGCCCCGTTCGTTGATGTCGGTCTCACAGGGGGCGTACCCCTTGCCCTTCACGGTGACGACGTGGAGGAAGACGGGTCCCTCGACATTCCGGGCCTGCCGCATCGCCTCGACCAGAGCCTTGGTGTTGTGGCCATCGACCGGGCCGATGTACGTGAAGCCCAGTTCCTCCCAGATCATGGCCTGGTAGACGAATTCCTTGAACGCGTCCCGGAAGCGCTTGCCGAGCTCGACCATCAGTTCGCCCTGCGGCAGACGGCTGACCAGTCGCTCGTACTCTTCCTTGACCTTGTGGTAGCGGCGGTCGGTTCGGACACGGCCGAGGTAACCGGAGATCGCGCCGACGTTGCGGGCGATCGACATCTCGTTGTCGTTGAGGACCACGATCAGGGGCGTGCTGAGGGCACCCGCGTTGTTGAGGGCCTCGAAGGCCATCCCGCCAGTCAGGGCAGCGTCGCCGATGATGGCCACAGCCTGACCCCGACGCTGGTCGGCGGGCTTGGCCTGCTCAGCGATCGCCATCCCGAGGGCGGCCGAGATGCTCGTGCTGGCGTGGCCTGCGCCGAAGGCGTCGTGGGGGCTCTCGTCACGGCTCAGGAAGCCGGAGATGCCACCCTCCTGACGGACGGTGGGGAAGCGCTCCCGCCGGCCGGTGAGCAGCTTGTGGACGTAGGCCTGGTGCCCGACGTCCCAGACCAGCTTGTCCCGGGGCGACTCGAAGGCGGTGTGCAGCGCGAGCGTCAGCTCGACCGTCCCCAAGCTAGCCCCCAGGTGGCCGCCGTTGACCGTCACGACCCGGATCAACTCCTGGCGAATCTCTGCTGCCAGGGCGTCCATCTCCGCACCGGTGAGGGATCGCAGTACCGACGGGTCCGTCACCCGGTCCAGGATCGGGGTCGGGAACGGCACATCACAGGGGGTGATCACCGTGCCGCGGGCGGCAGTTTGGGCGGGACTGGCGTCGGTCTGGGGACGAGTGGTCATGGTGTTCCTTGTCGCGGGCCACGGGGCACGATCGCCACCTCGACCCGACCTGATCCAAGACCGGCCGAGGCACCCGACCCCGCCGATCGACTTGTTAGGGAGATGATAGACGCAATCCCCGTTCCGGGAACCATTCCGACACCACGCTACGCGACAGACGGTCCCGGTGACCGGGCGTGGCGCCTCCCGCCAGGAATGTCCAGCCAACGATGGACACTGCGTTCCCCGCCCGACGGGTGAAACGCGCGAGCCCGACGATGCGAGACAGGCTCACCCCGCTGGGTACGCCGCCTGCCAGGTCGTGCCCTCGGGGAAGAGGAGGGCGTCGAGGTGGCCCTGGCGGGCGATGGCGCGGGCGTAGCGGCCATGGGCCTCCGGGTCCCAGTGGGTCACGGGCTCGCCCTCCGACGGGTCCGGGGCCGCGCCGGGGCCGGGGAGGTGTCCGATGGTGACCAGAGCCAGGATCGTGGCACCCCGACCCGAGGCCTCGGTGTCCGGTGGCAGGGTCCTCAGGTCGTGGCCCAAGACGTCCGCCATGATCTGGAGCCAGAGGGGGGAGCGCAGGATCGCGCCGCCGTTGGTGACGATCTCGTGGTCGGGACTCGCCAGCGAGCGGACTGCCCGGTAGACCCGAGCGAAGCGGTAGGCCACCGCCTCCATCCCGGCCCGCAGGATGTCCTCTGGCCGCGTCGCTAGCCGCATCCCCGCGATCACGCCCGTGGTGGCGTCGTTCCACCCCGGCGCCCGCTCCCCGGCCAAGAACGGCAAGATCGTCAGGCCATGGCCGTCTGGCGGGATCGCCGCGGCGGCACGCATCGTCTCGTCGTCCCACTGGACGTCGAGCGTCTCGACGAGCCAGGCCAGCAGGTTGCCACCGTTGCTGAGCGCCCCTCCGGCGACGTAGTGCCGATCGTCCAGCCTGTAGGTCCAGAGCCCGCTCGGCACGGCGAGGGGCCCGTCACCGGCCCCCAGCACCACCCGGACCGCCCCCGAGGTCCCCATCGTCAGGGCGACCCGGCCGGGGTGAACCGCGCCCGACCCGACATTGGCGCATGCCCCGTCGCCATCCGCCGGGAACCAGGGGATCCCCGCCAGGGCCGGCCAGCGGTCGGCCCACGCTCGCCCGAGCGGCGCGTGGGGCTCCCCCGGTCCCATGATTTCCGGTAGTCGGTCCTCCCCGATGTCGAGGGCGTCCAGGATGGGTCGGTCCCAGACACGCTCGTGGACGGCCAGCAGGCCGGTCCCCGAGGCCATCGACAGGGAGACTCGGGGGTCATCCTGGAGCCGCCCCGCGACGTATTCGGCGAAGGAGACGAACCGTGCCGAGGCGGCGAAGGCGACCGGATCCGTGTCGCGGAGCCAGAGCAGTTTGGTTGGCCAGTAGCTGGAGTGCAACAGGCAGCCGGTCCGGGCGTGGAGGTCGACGGGATCCGTCTCCTTGGCCAGGATATGGACCCAGGGGCCAGACCGTGTGTCGGCCCAGAGGTAGAGGGGTGTCGTCGCCTGTCCCTGACCATCGACGCCCATGAGGCTGTGCCAAAAGCAGGAGGCAGCGACGGCCCCAAGGTCGGTGGCTCGCTCGCCGACCCGTGCCATCGTGCCATCGAGGCAGCGCGTCAACAGGTCGAACAACGCCGCGGGATCGGCTTCCAGTCCGCCGTCGCCGGTGGCGTCCGGTTCGTGCTGGAGTTGTTCCTCACTACCTTCGATCGCCCGGGCCCGGGCGTCGAAGACCAGGGTTCGGAAGGAGGAGGTCCCCAGGTCCAGGGCCAGGACTAGGGGTGCCTCCGCCCCGTCGAGCGAAACGGTCGACATGCTGGTGCGGACTCCGGGGGATGCAGTCGTTCGGGTAGACGTGGCGGGGCAGTATACCGGCAGATCCGCGCCCGGTCCGGGCGTCAGGTACGTTTCGCATCCGCCGTCCGGTGGTCGGCCCTCCGGCACATCGTCGATCCGTTGGCGCTGCCGTCCGTCCCACCGTGCAAGGCGAGAAGGACGCACCGTCGCCGGGCGTGGACAATGACCCCGAGCGAGCGATGGCCCGGGGGCAGGACCCCGGTGCCCTGACCGCCGCGCGTGGGGCAAGAGGCGGGGGTGTCGTCGCCTGTCCCTGACCATCGACGCCCATGAGGCTGTGCCAAAAGCAGGAGGCAGCGACGGCCCCA
>CADCWH010000188.1 GCA_902806395.1 uncultured Thermomicrobiales bacterium
ATCCCGATGCACCTCTGACCGTCGAACGTGAGACTGTCTCGACCATGGCCCTCGATGCCCACAACGGGTTCGGCTTGGTCCAGGGACCGCGGGCGATGGGCCTGGTGATTGACCGGGCCGAAGGGACGGGACTCTGCCTCGCGACCCTGCGCCACGGCAACCACTTCGGCATCGCGGGGGCCTACACGTTGATGGCCGCCCGCCGGGGCATGATCGGGGTGGCCATGACCAACGCCTCACCGCTCGTCGCCCCCCTCTACGGGGCGCGAGCCCGACTGGGGACGAACCCGATCTCGGTCGCCGTCCCCACCGGCCCCGGACCAGACGACCCACCGGTCGTCCTCGACATGTCCACCAGCACCGTTGCCTGGGGCAAAATCGAGATCGCCCGCCGGTCTGGTACCCCCATCCCCCTGAGTTGGGCCCTGGACGAGGACGGTGACCCGACCTCGGACCCTCACGCCGCCCGCTGGCTCACCCCCCTGGGCGGCACCCCCGAGGGCGGGGGTCACAAGGGCTATGGGCTCGGCGTCATCGTCGACATCCTGTGCGGGCCATTGGCGGGTGCGGCCTGGGGCAATGGGGTCAGCGGGGCGCGGGGACCCGACCAGGCCGCCGACATCGGTCACACCTTCATGGCCTGGCGCATCGATGCCTTCCGAGACCCCGCCGAGTTCTACGCGGACCTGGACACCGCCCTGGACGAACTGCGGGGCACACCGGTCAGTCCGGCCCATGCCGGCGAACGGGTCTTGATCCCGGGCGACCCGGAGCGCGACGCCGAGCGCGACGCCCGGCGCTGGGGCATTCCCATCGCCGCTCCGGTCGTGTCGGAACTGCGAGACCTCGCCGCGGCCGAAGGTGTCGCTTTCGACCTCCGGGCGTCCAGCTAGCGTGCTTGGATGGACAACCGGGGATCACCACCGTGACGCGTACGAACCGTGTCGGGCGAACCAGGAACTGTCTTGTCTCGCCCGGTCGGCGTGATCAGCTGTCGGCAGTCGGACTCGGGGTCGGCACGATCTCGGGCGAGGCGGCCGGCGTGGCTCCGTCGCCCGCGGCCCGCTCGACCCCCTCCCGATCGGCCATCGAGATGGTCGGGTGACCAACCACGATCACCTCGGGCTCGGCCTCCCCACCCCTGCCGATCACGACCACCTCATACCCCAGACCGGTCTCGACGACGATCTCGAACTCCGGCAGGACGATCACCTCGTCACCGCTGACTCGCAGGGCGAGGGTCACCGTCCCGGCCTGGATATCGACCGCCTCGGAGGTCTCCCCGGCCGCGAGGCCCTCGGCCAGGAGCGTCCCGTCTCCCAGGATCGCGTCGACCGGGCCTTCGCCGTCCCGGGCATGGCTGATCCGGACCCGAGCCTGCCCCTCCGGCAAGGATCCCAAATCGACCGATGCCGTCCGGACCTCGACCCCCTCCCCAACTGGGATGACCAACACGGTCACCGCTTCCCCTGCCGACTGGTCGATCGTCACCTCGGCCACCGCGTCCTCCGGCCCGGACCCGTCCGCCACGAAGCGGAGTCGGTGCTCACCGGCCGGCATGGCCAGGAACGGGGCCACCGTGCCGGGCACGATGGGACCGGCGATGGGGTCCACGCTATCGTCGAGAAAGACCCACAGCGGTCCCGGTCCGAACGCGGCGTGGACCACCTGGGCACAGACCGCGTCGATCGGCCCCGCTCCCAGCACGACCCCGCAGGGCGCAACCGTCGGTGCCTTGACCGCGAAGAACTGCAGGGTCTCATTCTGACGCTGTCCGACCACGAAGATGTCGTACGACCATCCCGCCTGGATCGGGACCGCATCGAGGCGGGCCAGGTCGGTGGGCTCGGCGGTGGGCCGGACGATGATGTCCATGGGAGCGGCGGTGACGTCGAGGTAGCTCCCCGCCTCCGGGAACTCCAGATCCTCGAACAACGCCTCACCGCCTCCGTTGACGATGTCCAGTGACCCGGCATTCGGCGCGACGTGGATCGCGCGCAACCGCGCCACGTCCGGGCTGGACACCTCGCTGACGTCGACTTCGAAGACTGCTCCCTCAATGTCGTTGAGCAGGCCGATCGCCGCCACCTCGTATGTGCCCCCGTCGTCAAGGTCCTGCTCGATGTCGATCAGGGCTCCTTCGATCGTCGAACCCGCGGGTGTGATCTGGAACCGGTGACCGCCCGCCCCGAACGGTAAAAAACCCGTCGCGCTGGGGAACTCCGCTCCCCGCACGACGAGTTGACCGTCGACGTAGATGTCCACCGGCGGGGCATCGGGCGCAACGTGGAGAAAGCGGACCAGCGCCTGCTGGGCGGCCTCGGTCTGCACGACCGTGCGGACCTCCCCCCTAACGGCATCCGGTGTCGCCAGCACGAGTGCGACGACCGCCCAAGCGGTCACCCGCATCCAGAACTGGCCTAGCATCCCGCGCCTCCACCCCCGGTCACTCGGGATCACCGCCCGAGACATCACCGTGATCGACCTCATCGATCCGGTGTCCAACTCACTCGACCGCCGCCCGTCCCTCCCGGGCGGATCAGATGAGGAGGAGGACCAGGAACGACGCACCCACGAGGAGGGCGATCATCGCCCCACGAATGACAAGCTCTCGCGCCGGGATCGCCCGATCGGCGTCCGGCATTCGTTCGATCGTGTCCAAGACGGTTCCTCCAGCCAGGTCCCTGTTGTCTCGTCCCGATGCTACGCGTCGGGTGCCCATCTGTCAACGCCGCGCCGTGCGGCGAGCCTGCGGGCCGTCCCTATCGAGACACCCTCCTGTGCTGCTGTGCCCGTGCGCCAAGCACGAGCTGTGCCCGGCTGACCATCGCCGTTCGCCGGCAACGATTCAGGAGCGCAGGTCGTGCTGGAGGAAGGTCCCGACGGTTCCCCGCCGCCATGCGATGAGGAATCGCCGCGCTAGGTCGATGATGACCGGCAGTTCGAGATAATCGATCCCGATCGCCACCCATGCCAACCACCCGTCGATCAGGCCGGCGTCCGCGGTCGATGTGCTGACCACGAACTCGTCGGTGATCCAAAAGATATGCAGCCACTGCGAGTTGAGGAATAGGAGGAACATGACGCTGCGCCAGGTAAACCGTTTGCGCAGGTCGTTGACGTAGACCAGGGACGTGGTCACCAGTGCCGGGATCTCGGTGTAGTCCACGAGGAGGACGAGGTACTCGAACACCCCATCGAGCGAGAGGAGACGTTCGCCCGACAGCCGGAACCAGACCACGTCGGTCGTAAGCCAGAAGAGGTGGACCAACTGGAGGAGGAAGAGCCCAAGCGTGACCCCGACCGTGAGCCGGTCATGCCGCTCATACCACCGCCAGAACCGGCGCACCGCCCGCATCCCCACCCTCGCTCGCGATTGAGACTCATTCGCATGCTGCGGGGAAGCCTACGTTGCGGGGGCAGACACGTCAACGCTTGAGCCGGTCGCGTGGGGCCAAGTGCGACGTCGCCGCGCGATAGCACACCTCTCACTCCGGCGGGCGGTCAGGATGGTGCCTCGCAGATCACGGCCCACGGCGGCCACCGCCGAGCTTTCTTAACCACCCGGTCAGGGCGCATCCCGTCCATCGCCCATGGAGTCGAGAGGCAGGGAACCCGGCGGGACCACGTGGTCAAGGTCGATCACCATCTCCCGCACATCGATCTGGAGTCCCTGACGCGAGACCCACTCCTGGTGCTCACCGGTCTGGCGGAATCCAACCCGCCGATAGCTGGCGATCGCCCGCTCGTTGTGGCCGAATACCTCCAG
>CADCWH010000189.1 GCA_902806395.1 uncultured Thermomicrobiales bacterium
AGCAGGCGTTCCAGGTTGTGGTCTTCCCGCCGTTTACCGGTCACGACGAGGTGGCCCACTTCGCCTACATCCAGACCGTGGCTGACGAGCGCCGGGTTCCGCTTATGCCGGATCTTGACGAGTGGCGAGCCGCGTATGACCGCGGGGATGATCCCGCTGGGGATTTCCTGCCCGTCGACCTCTATCGCTACCAGCGTTACGCGCTGGACTGGTGTTGCGAGAAGGGGTCCAACAACGGGCAGTTCGATCAGCGGCCGGCCGCGGCGTGGTCGTTGTTCGGACAGCCGTTCCCCAACGGGTGGCAGTACGCGGCGAACCATCCGCCGCTCTACTACGTGCTCATGTCGCCGGTCTATTGGGCGACCGAATCGCTCTCCATCGAGAGCCAGCAGTACGCCATCCGGGCGGCGGCGATCCCGTTCTGGCTGGGCATCGTCTGGCTGTCGTTCCTGATCGTGCGCAACATCTTCCCGCGCGACGCGTTCCTCGGCATCACGGTGCCGACCTTCGTCGCCTTTCAGACGCAGCTCTCGTACGAGGGCGCGATGATCAACAACGACATCCTCAGCTTCGCTGTCTTCACGCTGATCCTCTACCAGCTCACCCGGGGAGTACGCCTCGGGTTCACGCTGCCCCGGGCGCTCGGTATCGGCCTGGTGTTGGGTCTCGGGCTCCTGTCCAAGGGCACCATGATCACTGCCGCCCCGCTCATCGCTGTGGCGATCGTGTACCGGGTCGGCTGGCGGAACCTGCGGCGTTGGTTGCCGCTCGGCGCCGCCACAGTGGGGGTGGCGGCTGCCGTGTCAGCTCCGTGGTATGCCTACCTGTACCGCACGTATGGCAACTTCGACGGGCTCGAACAGATCCGTGCGCTCCAGTTCGCCCACACGTATATGGGCCAAGAATCGCCGAGTCTCTGGGACATTTTCTGGAACTGGGATTTCGTGCAGTGGCGCTGGCGGGAGACGTGGGCGGAGTTCGGGTGGCGGCTCATCCACGTCGACGAGTGGCTGCTTGGGATCCTGGGCATCGTCTGCGCCGTCCTCGCGGCGAGCGCCGTCGTAAACCTTGGCCGGCTCTACTTCTCACGGTCCTCTCCCGATGAGACCGATGCGGCGGCTGGCTCCCGGCATCACCAGCGATTTGCGCTCTTGCTCATGGTCATGACGGTGATCCTGGCATACGGTGCCGTCCTCCAGTTCGGAACACAGTTCACCTTGACCCAGGCGCGCTACTACTTTCATGCCCTCGTGCCACTCGCGATCATCCTGATGGTGGGTCTCCGGCAGCTGCTCCCCGTCGGCTGGCGACCGTATGGGGCTGGTGGTGTGCTGGTCGCGATGGTGGCGTTGAACGTCGTCATCTACACGCAGTACGTCATCCCCTATTGGTACCTCGGCTCGTGAGCGGGCCGGCTCCAACGTCCCGCGTCACCTCCGCCCGAGTCGTCTGGGCAGTGACCGTCCTGGTGACGGTCGCGGCGGTCGCGCTGCTGCGCGTCCCAACCCACCTCGGCGTCAAGGTCGAGGAAGCAAATGGGACGTCCAGGTTTAGGTCGACGGTCCTCGACAAGAGCGGCAACGATTACCTGTGGCGGGTCTGGTGGCGTGCGCGGGGCGAGTTCGTCGACGTAAACCCCTCGTGGCTGCTCGGAGCGGCGCTACTGGCCGGCCTGATGGTCTTCGTCGTCGGTATCTTCGCCGCCTATCGGATCGCGCTCTCCATCCCGAGCACCCAGCCATCACGTGACGTGTGAGCCGGTTTCGTTGACCCGGCGGGTGCCTTCGATAGCCCGCCGGATAGGTCCGATCATGGCTCTCGTCGCCCTCGGCCTGTGGGCGTTGGAGCGGCTGAACCTCTTCCGACCCTACCTCGACGTCACCCTGGCGGACGGGAGCGTCTCTCGGCAGCCGAACGCCTTGACGACGGTCGACCACCCCTGGCACGGGGCCCGCTTCTCACTCCTGCTAGACGCCCTCCGCGACGGTCACCCGCTCCGGTGGGTGGGAAGCCACCAGGGTGGCTTCCCCGCCGAGTTCTACCCGCTGGGCGCTGGGCTGATCGACCTCGTCGTCTGGGCGGCGACGCTTGGCCAGATGCCGATTCCCCTCGTCCACACCTACGCGGTCGGGCTGACGTTCCTTCTGCCCCTGGTCGGGTTCCTTTTGCTCACGTCGCTCTGCCGGGTCTCGCTCTGGGCGGCGCTCCTCGCGGGAGCGGCCCACCTCTGTGTCCGCGGCTGGTGGTGGTCAGGTGGGTCGATGGAGTTGATCGAGTGGGGGCTGATCACCAACGTCGCCGCCGCCGCATTCCTGTTCCTCGCGCTGCCGCTCATCCTCCGGCTGATGGCGGGCTGGTCGGGGCCGGCTGCTGCCGGTGCCGCCGCCCTGCTGGCCATGGCGGTGGTGACTAACCCGCGCTCCGCCATCGCGGGTGTGGCGATCGCCGTCGCCGTCCTCGTGTCCGCGCTCATCCGGGGAGACGCAAGGGTCGTCGCACGTCGGCTCGTGATCCCCGCCGCGCTCGCCGTCGGCTTGGCCGCCCCGCTCCTCCTGCCCCTGGTTCGCTACCGAGACCTCTACTACTTCGTGCAGTACACGGGTTATGCGTCGATCGAGGAGTGGTACCGCTCGTCCGTCCAGGCTGTCTCGGGGCCCGTCGCGCTGCTCACGGTGGTCGGCTTGGTGATGGGACTGCTCCCGGGTGCCCCCAGGGCGGCGCAGGTGTTGACCTTCACGCTGATCGCGTACGCGGCCATGACGGTCTCATTGATCCAGATCGAGTGGCCGGGAAGCCTGGTCGATCAGTTGGAGACGACCCGCCTGATGCCGTTCCAACGGCTGCTGATGCTCGCGGTGGCGGCGATCGGTGTCGGGCTCATCCTTGAGCGCCTGCGAGTGCCCGCAGGTACCAAGCACACGGTGCCGGCGGTGATGGCCGTCGCCGTTGCGGTCCTCTACGCGGCCGCTCCGCCGACGTTCGTACCGGAGGGGGACCGCGGCCTGGTCCGGATCGGGACCTACGCCGACGCATCGATGGTCGATCTCGAGCGGGCAGTAAAGGAGGTCGACACCAAGGCGAAGCCAAACACGGCCATCCTCGTCCTCGGGTCGACGGTCTCGTGGCACGCTCAGCTCTGGTCACCGACGTGGAGCGACCGCCGATTCTTCTATGACGACTGGCTCTGGTATTGGCAGCGGGAGCACGTCGGTGACTACGACCCGGACACCGAGCACGCCTACCGGTCGGACGCCTCGGCCCTCAACCCGGCCTACCTCGCCACCCACGGCATCGGCGCGGTCGTCGTCACCGGTGACGCCCGGCGGGATGCGGCCGGCGCCTCATGGCTGTCGCCAATGACGCGGGGCGGCGCCTACGATACCTACCTGGTCCGCGAGCCGACTGAGGTGGTGACGGTCGAGGGCATCTCGCTGGTCCAGTACCTGGACCGGCAAGACCGTATCGCCGTCTCTGTCGTTCCGTCCGACTCGGCCGGCCGAGTGGTGGTCCGGACCAACTGGTTCCCACGATGGGAGGCGGTGACGGACGGCCCGCACGGGGAGAACATCCCGGTCGACGTGATCCACCGGGCGGATGGGTACATGGAGGTTGAGCTTCCTCCCGGAACCCGATCGGTGGAGTTCTCCTACGTCGTCACCCGTCTCGACCAGCTCGCGCAGGCCATCTCGGGAATGACCTTGGTGGCACTAATCCTCATGCTGTCGCGGCGGCTCTGGCTCAGACCCATTGCTCGGTCGGAACCTCGATGATCGTCGGCAGGTCCCGCCCGTAGGCCGCCGTGATCGCCGTCGTCAGCTGCTCGGGCGTCTCCGCTAGGACCCCCTCGATCCCATATGCCTTGGCGATGCCGAGGAAGCTCGGGTTGACGAGGTCCACCGCGTTGTAGCGGCCCCCGCGCTCCCACTTCTGGGCCTCCTTGACCGCCGAGTAGGTGTTGTCGTTGAACAGCACGATCGGCAGGCCAACCCGCTCCTGGACCGCCACGCCCAGCTCGCCCATCGTGTACTGGAAGCCTCCGTCGCCGACCATGCAGACCACCTGCTTGTCCGGGCAGGCGATCTTGGCGCCGATCGCGGCCGGCAGCCCGAACCCGAGGGTGCCGTAGCCGTTCGGGAACAGGAAGGTCCGCGGCTCGTAGACCGGGTAGAGCCCGCACGAGACGTAGGCCATCTGCGTCATGTCGGTCGCGAGGATGCCGTCGCGGGCGATCGCCACGCGGACCGCCTCCACCCACGGCCGGCGGTCCGCGTGGTACCAATCGGCCTCAGCCGCCGCCCGGGCGTCGGCGATCTGCGCGGCAGAGTAGCCGCCCTCCTCGTGCCGGTAGCCGGCGAGCTGCTCGGCGATCTGCCCTGCCGCGAGGGCGGCGTCCGACACGATCGCGACCGTCGGATGGATGTTGAGGGTCATCTCGACCGGGTCGACGTCGATCCGGATCACCTCCCGCGGGAAGCGCATCGCGAACTCGCTCGTCGCCTGCGCCCCGAGCCGAGAGCCGATCACCAGCAGGCAGTCCGCCTCCTGAAGCAGCGTGTCGACGGCGTTGCCGGCGCCCCAGGCACTGCCGGCAACGTTGGGGTGGTCGTCTGGGACGGCGCCCTTGCCCTGGTTCGAGGTCAGGATGGGCGCGTTGAGCGCCTCCGAGATCCTGGCGATCGATGCGCCCGCATCTGACGACACGGCCCCCCCGCCGACGTAGATCACCGTCCGCTTGACCGACTTCAGCTTCTCCACTGCCGTCGCGACCGTGTCGGGGTCCGGCTGGCGGCGCGTTCTGGTGAACGGCCGGACCGGCGCGACGCCATCTGTCTCCTCGTCTAGCACGTCCAGCGGGAACTCGACAGCGACCGGAAGCGGTCGGTCCGTCATCATCGAGGCGTAGGCGGCCGCTACGGCAGCGCCGGCATCGGCGGCCGCTGTCACCCGGGTCGCCGTCTTGGTGACCGCCCGCAGCACGCCCATCTGGTCCTTCAGATCGTGGAGGCTGCCGCGCATGCCGTCGATGACCGCCCGCCGGTTGTTGGCGGCGATCGTCAGGACCGGCGACGAGTCGGTGTAGGCCTGCCCCAGCGGCGTGGCGATGTTGGTCACGCCTGGGCCGGTGATGACGAACGCGACACCCGGCTGCCCACTCGCCCGCGCGAAGCCGTCGGCCATGAAGCCGATCCC
>CADCWH010000190.1 GCA_902806395.1 uncultured Thermomicrobiales bacterium
CCGATGGTCCCGTTGCGGTTCTTCCAATCGCGCACGTTCACCGGGGCGAACCTAGCCGCCTTCGCGATCTCGTTCCTGATCTCGGGCATCGCGTTCTCGTTCACGCTCTACCTCCAGAACGTGCATGGCTTCTCGCCAATTCGTGCCGGCTTGGCAATGCTGCCGATGGTCCTCACCATGATGGTCGGGGCGCCCATCTCGGGTTCAATGGTCAACCGATTTGGCTCGTCCCGCCTGATCGCCGGTGGCATGTCGGTGGTTGGCCTATCGACCTTCCTCTTCCTCCGGTCTTCGCCGGACGCCTCGTATCTCGACATCGTGCCCGGCTACGTGGTGATGGGACTGGGGATGTCCTTCATCTTCGCGCCGATGACCACGGCGGTGCTGAACAGCGTCGAGTCCGCCAAGAGTGGCGTCGCCTCGGCAGTGAACGGCGCCGTCCGCGAGATCGGCACCGCATTCGGCATCGCCTTGCTCGGCACGTTGATGAACCGCACCTATCAGGCTCGGTTCAACGACTCGGGCGAAGTCCAGGCCCTGCGCGCGGACCCGGCTTCTGCGCCGGTCCGTCCGGTGATCGACGCGATCGGCGACGAGATTTCTCTCGGCGGCCGAGCGATCGAGAATGCGGACCTGTTCCCGGGTATGGACGCATTCCCGAACGTGGTCAACGTGATCCGCTCGGTGAGCAGCGACGCGTTCGTCGCTGGGATGCACTTCTCGCTGATCATCTCGGGCATCGCCCTCCTGGTGGTGGCCGGCCTCTCCTACGTCCTGATTAACGACCGCGTCGCGGCCCAGACCGCTCCGGACCCCGCAACCATCCCCGCCGACCTGGCGACGGGTCGCGGCGGCGCGGATTGACTTCGGTCGGAGCGGTATCGGCTCTCCAGTGACCCGATACCGCTCCGCCGGGCACCCTCCGAACCTGTCAGCGGGGCGGACGTGACGATCGCGCGGGAGACCGCGACGGGGGAGATGACACCATGGGTGTCCAGCGAGATGAGCGTCGGACAAACCTGGCGGGTACTTCGTTGCTGATCCGTGGACTGATCACGATCGGAATAGCGGTCGTCATCAACGTCGTGGTCTGGGCAATTGGCTCCGCGTTGCTCGACCCGCCATCCAGCTTCGCCCCGTTCGCCACCGTGTTCCCCACAATCCTCTTCACCGTCATCTTCCTCGCGATCGGCATCGGCATCTATGCCGTTCTGCTGCGTCGGAGCGCCGATCCGAACCGGCTCTTCCTCATCGTCGCCACGGTCGCCCTGCTCCTTTCGTTCTTGAACTTCTTCGCCCTGCGCGGGCAGGAAGGCAATGGACCAGGGGCCATTTTGGTCCTCGCGATCATGCACGTCGTCGCCTACGTGGTTGCGGTGGTCGTCCTCACGGGTCAGCGGTTTGGACGCTAGACCCGAGCCGGTCGTTGTCTTAAGGGAGGTCGCGGCCAGCCTTCCTGACCATCACCACGATTACCTGCGGGGGAGAGTCACATGCTCGATGTAGCGGAATTGACGAACGGCCGCACCGCCCGGCGCCTCGGGTCCGACGTCGTCCTCTGGCTCATCACGTCTCGTGAGGATGGCCGGCCCCATGCCGCTCCGGTCTGGTTCGACTGGGACGGCGATGCGGTGACGATCTTTACCAAGCCGGGATACCAGAAGGTCAAGAACATCCGTCATGAGCCCCGGGTGGTCATCACACTGGACACCGGTCGGGAAGGCGAGGAGGTCGACATCTTCGAGGGTGAAGCGACCCTGCTCGACCGGTCCTCGGCGGAAGTGGTCCGGCCGGAATACATGGAGAAATACCGCACGCATATCCCCGCCATTGGCACGACTCCCGACAAGATGATGGCCGAGTACAGCCAGCCGGTGGTGGTGCGGCTAACCCGGTTCATGGGCTGGTAAGGTGCCAGGTCAGGTCTGGCGACGTGCGGTCGTCAGAGTGGGATGTCGGGACTCGCCTTGAACCAGAATTCGGCCAGGCGCCGGGCCAGGGGTTGGTGCTCGGGCCGAGAGAGGTCCGGGTCTGCTGCCAAGAGGGCCTCGGCGGCCTCCCGGGCCCTGTCGAGAAGGCGGGTATCGAAGCTGCCGTCGAGCCAGGAGAGCTCCGGCAGCCCACTCTGGCGGGTGCCGATGAAGTCCCCCGGCCCCCGCAATTCGAGGTCCTTTTGGGCCAGCACGAAGCCGTCCGAGGTGTCGACCATGGTTTGGAGGCGGGCCTCTGCTTCCGGGGTGGAATCCGCCGCCAGCAGCAGGCAATAGGAGCGGGCGGCACCGCGCCCGACGCGGCCCCGGAACTGGTGCAACTGCGAGAGGCCGAAGCGGTCGGCACCCTCGATCATCATCACCGTCGCGTTCGGGACGTCGATCCCGACCTCGATCACCGAGGTCGCCACCAACATGTCGAACTCCCGGTCCCGGAACGCCGTCATCGTGGCGTCCTTGTCCCGGCTGGCCATCCGGCCGTGGAGCAGGCCCACCCGCAGCTCCGGGAAGACGTCGGACTGCAACCGGGCCGCCTCTGCCACCGCGGCCTTCGCTTCGATTGCCTCCGATTCTTCAACCAGCGGGCAGATGACGAACACCTGGTGCCCGGCCGCGACCTGGGAACGCACCAGGTGGTAGGCCTCCAGGCGCTCCTCCGCCCCATACCGGCGGGTCTCGATCGGTGTGCGGCCCGGTGGCAGCTCGGCGATCACCGACACGTCGAGATCACCATTCAGGACCAAATTCAATGTCCGGGGGATCGGCGTCGCCGTCATCGCCAGGGTGTGTGGGTAGGTCCCCACCGGTGTGGGGCGCCGAGCGACGAGGCCATCCTCGTCGGCTCCCGGGTCGAGCCGGGCGGTCAGGTCGGCTCGTTGTCGCACTCCGAAGCGGTGCTGCTCGTCCACGATCGCGAGACCCAACCGGGCGAATTCGACCCCAGTCTGGATCAGGGCCTGGGTGCCGACCAGCACGTCGACCTCACCTGAGGCCAACCCCTCCCGGATGGCCTTGCGGCGGGTTCCCTTGACGCTGCCGGTCAGGAGTTCCACGACCGGACGGTCCGCCTCCGGTAGCCCGACGAAGAGGCCGCGCACGTTGTGGTAGTGCTGTTCAGCCAAGATCTCGGTCGGGGCCATCAACGCCACCTGAGTGTCG
>CADCWH010000191.1 GCA_902806395.1 uncultured Thermomicrobiales bacterium
ATCCAGGCATTCCCGTGGTCGGAGACCGACGTAAACACCCGCCTGCGGGAGATCATGGATCGCGCCTTCACCGGCGTCCACCAGACTGCCTCGGCGCATGGGACACACATGCGGACCGCGGCACTGGTTCGGGCCATCGGTCGGGTGGCCGAGTTCACCCGCTTGCGAGGCATCTTCCCATAAGCCGGGTGGCGCCCCAGAGCGTCATGCCGCGAGACAACGGGGCGACCCCTCTATGAGAGGGGTCGCCCCGCTTCGTTAGCAGTCGGTGCAGAGCAATCGACGCAATTCGTCTTCCTGGTCCACCCGAGTGACGGCGATCACGTCGTCGCCCGGCAGAAGTTCGGTGGCGGGGGAGGGGACGGTGACGTGGTTGCCGCGCGAGATGGCGGCGATCACGCAGTCGACCGGGAGATCGATCTCACCGATCGCCTTGTGCGCGACCACGGACTCGTTGGTGATCCGCGCCTCGACCATCGCCAGGTCGGCGTGGCGGAGGCTGAGCAGGTGGAGGAAGGGCCGGTCGGGGATCGACTGCTCGATCAGGTGCAGGATGTGGTTGGTCTGGCTGACGGTCACGTCGACGCCGAGCATCCGGAACAGTTGCTCGTTCTTGGGGTTGTTGACGCGGGCGATGGTCTTGCCGACGTGGAACTTCTGCCGGGCCGTCTGGCAGACCACGAGGTTGTCCTCGTCTTCGCCGGTGACGGCGATCACCACGTCGGCCCGGGCGGCGCCGGCCGAGGCCAACGTCACGGCCTCGGCCCCGTCTCCAGTCAGGACCACCGACCCGAAGGTGTCGGCGACGGCGCTGGCCTTCTCCGGATTACGCTCGATGAGGAGGACCTCGTGCCCCTCCTCAAGCAACTGCTTGGTCAGGTAGTACCCGACCTTTCCCCCGCCGACGACGATGTTGTACATCCGATCAATCCTCGAGTCCGCGGCGCGGGGTCGCGCCGATCACGTGGTCCAAGATCATGGCCGAGACGGTGGTGGTGGGGCAGACGGTGGTCAGCCCGAGACGGCGATAGGTGTCCTCGCGCACGGGGTCGTAGATCCGGCAGATCACCTCGGGCACCTCGAAGATCATCCGCGCCACTTGGGCGGCCATGATGTTTCGGTTGTCCCCGTTGGTCACGGCGATGAAGACGGTGGCGGACTCGATCCCCGCCGAGCGCAGGACATCCTCGTCGATGCCAGTGCCGATGATGGTGTCACCGGGGAACTCGGGTGGCAGTCTGCGGAATGATCGGGGGTCGGTATCGACGACGGCGACGTCGTGCCCATTGTGGGCAAGGTTGGAGGCGACCCGGGCTCCGACCCGGCCACACCCCATGATGACGACTCTCATGGTGTCCCTCGGTGATGGTCAATAGGTGGTGAGACGGTGACCGGCCTCACGAGAGCGGTTCCCGGATCAGGATCACCTCGCAGGGGGCGTGCTTCAAGACGTACTCCACCGTGTCGCCCAGCGTGATCCGGCCGTGAATCTTGCGGATCGTGGCAGCCAAGACGATCGCGTCGGCGTGGCGCTCGACCGCCTCATCGACGATCGCGGCGCCGGCTGTCCGAGCCTGGAGAATCTCGGTCGTGACTCTGGCGAAGCGGGGCCGGCTGGACTTGTCCCCCGCGGCGAGCCGTTCGGCCCGGCTCAGGATCGCCTCTCCGGCGCTGACCTCGGTCGGCAGTTCGGCATCCAGGGTCATCGACTGTAACACCTCGACCACATAGACCAGAGTGACGCGCGATGTCTCCCGATCCGCTAGGTGGCCCAGAAGGTCGAGGATACGCTCGTCATCCACCCCGCCAGAGAGGGGGACGACGACATTCTGTAATGACGTTGGCATGACGACGACATCCTGACGATCGAGGGATGGATGGCAATCCGCCTCATGGGGAGAGGGGAAGTATGCGCGGCGGGGCCAGTCACCGCAACGCTTGAAACGGGCGCAGCCCGACCATGTCAGATGCCGAGGCTGAGCCGGTTCATCAATACATCGGGAAGATTGGCGAGCGCCATCTGGCGTTGGGTCTTGGGGATGTCGTATTCGACCCTGTGGGCGGTGACCGTCCGCGCCATGGTGTCGAGGATCACGTAGGCGGCGCGGCTATCGCGATCCCGTGGTTGCCCGACGCTACCCGGGTTGATCATGAAGCGCGCTCCGGCGAGATCCAGCACATCTCCATCGCGGAGTTGACCCAGCTCAGCTTGGGTAGCGCCTGGGCGCAAGGCGGCGAACATCGCGACGTGGGTGTGACCGATGAAGCAGGCCTCGGTGTCGAAGTGAGCGAAGTTCTCGGTAGCGATCGGCACGCTGGTCACGTACTCCCAGACCGGGCTGCGAGGGCTGGCGTGGGCAAGGGTGAACCCATCCGAGATCGTCATCGCCGGGAGGCTCCGCAGGTACTCCTGCTGGTCCATACCCAGCTGGTGTGTGGTCCAGCGGCCGGCGGCCTGGGCGGCGGGGTTGAATTCGGTCATGTCGATTTCGCCGAGACAGGCGAGATCGTGGTTGCCGACCAGGACTTGGTTGACAGGACAGGTGGAGGTGAGGTCGAACATGGTGTCGACGCATTCCCGCGGTCGAGGACCGTAGCCGACGGTATCGCCGAGGTTCCAGATCGCCTCGATGTCTTGTGCGTCCTCGAGGACCGCCTGAAGCGCAGCGAGGTTGGCGTGGATATCCGAGATGACGAGGACGTTCACGCCGGTGGTCGTCTTTCTACCGTCCGACCCATGGCGTGAGCACGCGGTCGCCAAGCGGCGCGGGTCTTGCGTCGGCGTGCCATACGAGGGCGATGCCAGTATACGAACGGTGGACACCCCTCACAAGACCACGGGTGTCCCGGTGCGACGGGACGTGATACGGTGGCATCCTTGGTGGGGCGGTGGTCTCCCGTGACGACGGAGGAATCGGGATGGAACGGGCAACCAGGACAGACTTTGGGACGTGGGAGGCCGAGACGACCGGAATCGCGGAGCCCGAGATCACGACGGGACGGGCGATCGCGATTGCGACCGGTGCCGCGGCACTGGCCGGTGGCATCTCGACGTTGTTCTCGCGCCGGCCGGCCGACTCTGCTTCGACCGGGGCAGGCCGCGCGGCCGGGGCGGCGGTCGATCACGTCGTCGGATTCGCCGCATCCGGTGGTGACCGGGCCTCTGACCTGGCCAGCCGGGCCGGGTCCGGCCGCGACGCGGCGGCCGACGGAGTCGGCTCGCTGGGTTCGCGGGCGAGTGGGCTCCTCAACGCAGGTAGCACCCGTGTCGCGGGCAGTGTCCAGTCGGCCCGTGACGGCTCCGAGCGAGGCGGGCAGCGGGTCGCCGACGAGATCGAGAGCCTGACGCGCCGACTGCAAGCGCTCGACCCGAGCCGCTTCGGATCCCTCGTCCAGGGTTCGAGGGAAAAGGCTGGGGGCGTCGTGAGCGGTGCGACCGGATCGATCGCCGCGTCGCTTGTCGCCGCATCTGACAAGGCTCGTCAAGTCGTGCCCGAGGTGACTGGTCCTGCGGCCCGGGCGGTCGAGACGCGGGCCCGGGAGATCGGGCACGGAGTGGTAGCCAGTGGCCAGGCCGGGCGGGACCGGCTCTCGGGGGCGCGAGAGGCGATCACCGATGCCCCTCTCGAATCGGTGGGTGTCACGGTCCGCGATGGGTTGACCCGACTCCGCGACGACGTGACGCCGGTGGTACGCGACGCGGCAATCCAGGCCGCGGCCAAGGCGATCGAGATCTGGGATGCGAGTCGGGAGGAGGCGCAGGCGGCCCTCGCTGGCGAGGGTCTGGCCGGTGCGACCGGCAAGGCCACGGAACTGACCTCGAAAGCGAAGGACACCACCGCTCAGGTTGCGGCCCGCGCCGGGGACGTGGCCCAAGTGACCGCGACCGACCTCGCCGCCCGGGGGGCGGAACTGGCAGCTAGGACGGCAGACAGTCGCGAGCGAATTGGCGTCGTGACGCGCCAGGCGGCCTCTGCCACTGGCGAGACGTCCCGCGAGGCGGGCTCAGCCGCAGTCTGGGCGGCGATCGCTGGGGGCGTCGTCTATTACGCATTGCTTGACGAGCAGCGCCGTGAGCAGGTGAACCAGTTCGCCCAGACGGTCTTCGGGGGGGCCCGGGAACTCCTCCGAGACATCCAGGGCTATGACGCCGATTTCTAGCCTAGGGCTCTGGGGTTCCCGAGACCGATTCGTCGCCGCATGGCGACGAAGTTCTG
>CADCWH010000192.1 GCA_902806395.1 uncultured Thermomicrobiales bacterium
AGCGGGGCGCGGCCGGGCCAACGGCGTGTGCAGCGAACGGCGAGGCGGTAGTCGCGCGGTGGCCGCGCGTCAGGGTTGAGTGGACCTGGGTCCGGCCGATGCGCATGCGGAGCTTTTCCGCGGGATTGTCCCTTATCCCGGGGTGGGATTGTGGGGCGGGGACGGTGACTCTACACTCTGGCGGGACGATGAGGGCCGAGACGAACCACTGGCGGGAGCGTGAGGATCAATGTCGGACGCGGACGACGACAACCGGCGGCGTGATCAGGCGAACGCCGGAACCGAGGGGATGGACGCGCGGGGCGTTCACGATGGGGCGGGTAAACGGGGCAGCCCCGAAGGGGCAGCCGAAAGCAGAGAGACGGACCGATCGTCCCAGGCGCCGCTGGACCGGGTGCGAGCGCGCCTGGAGGGCCGGATCGGCGAGCGCCCGGTGTCAGCCTATGCGGTCCTGGTTGCCGGTGCCCTGGTCCTCTGTGTCTTGCTGGCGATCATCATCACCACGTCGGGCGACGACGACACCGGGACGGACCGGACCTGTTATCAGCAGCCTGACGTCCAGATCGCCAAGCGCGATGTGCTCTCCGGTGCGGTGGAGCGGGTACGCGTGATCGTTCCCGAGGGGCGTCCGCAATTCGGAGTGGCCCTGCTGGAACTCGATTATGTCGACGGGAGCTGCTATACGCTACCACAGGGCATCATCGGCCAGGACAACGCCTTTCTGATCCTGGGGGCCCTGGAGACCTACAACAGGACGACGGACCAACGCCGGGTCGACGTGACCTGGGACGAGGACGCGGTGCCGACCAACGTCCTGTTCACCCCGACCCCCTCACCGACGGTGGTTCCGGAAGCGACCTGGACGCCTGTCCCGACCTGGACTGCCGTACCCGACGCGACCCTCGAAATCGTCATGCCCGGCTCTCCGACGGCCACGGGGCAATTCCCGGTCGATCCGGCCGGGACGCCGGCGGGATAATCCCCGCGGGACAGGCAACCATCGCAGCTTGATCGTGATGGCCTCAGCTCGGCCGAGCGTCCCAGCGGAAGAAGCGGATCGCGATCACCATGGCGACGGCGAAGGTGGCGCCGAGGACCAGGAGGTCGAGCCAGATCGACTCGAATCCCCGTCCTCGGTTCATCGGGTCGCGCAGTGCATCGACCAAGTACCGCAGGGGCAGGAGGCGGGTGATCGGCTGGAGCCAGGCCGGGGCGCTGTCGACGCTGAAGAAGACGCCGGAGAGGAAGAGCATCGGGAAGGTCACCAGGTTGGCGTAGCTCGCCGCGCTCTCGGTATTGCGGGCGAAACTCGAGATCGCGAAGCCGATCGCCAGGAATGCCAGGGATCCGGTGACGATCACGGTCAGGATCACCAATGGGTTGCCCCGGATCGTCAGGTCGAAGAGGAGCGAGGCCATCCCTGCCAAGATCAGGGATTGAGCCACGGCGACGAGGAGTTGGGAGACGACCCGGGCCAGGATGAAGCGCCCGAGCGGGAAGGGCGTCACCCGGATGCGGCGCAGGATCCCGCGTTCGCGGTAGGTGACGAAGGCGGTCGAGAGGCCGATCACCCCAGAGTTCATCAGGCTCATCGCCAGGATGCCGGGGACGAAGAAGTCGATGAAGGAGATCGCTTCGCTGCTCAGTCGCCGCTCGGTGATCGCCAACGGTGGTCCCTGGCCAAGCGCCCCAGTGAGGACCTGGCGGACCGCGCCGATCACCACCGCCTCGTTCGGGCCGTCGGTGGCGTCGGAGTAGAGGTCCAGCGGTGCGGCGGATACCTGCCCGGGAACGTGGCCAGCGCCGGGGGCGCCGAACACGAGCACCAGATCGCGTTCACCGTCTTCCAGAGCCGCGAGTTCGGCGTCCGTCGCGCCGGTCGAGACATCGAAGGCGTCGTTGGCACGCAGCGCGTCCAGGGCGATGTCGCGGGTGGGGGAGGGCTCGCCCGCCACGGCGACATCGAACGTGATCCCGGCGTCGTTGCCGAAGACGGCACCGAAGATCAGGATGAAGATAGCCGGGAAGGCCAGGTTCCAGAACAGGGCCGTGCGGTTCCGCACGCTCATCCGGATATTGGCCCGGACCATCGACCAGAACGCTCGCATCGCGTGAGGCTCTCCTGGGGGACGTGATCTTGATCGGCGGACCGGGCCATGGTGTCTGGCGGACGGTGGGTCGGGTGATGGGTGGTACAGGTCCCGGAGACTGCCGGGTCGGTCAGGCGCCCCGGCGGGAGCGGCGGCCGGCCGGTCCCGGGATCGCGGCGGGTGGGTCGCCGGCGGCCTCGACGTAGGTGCGGCCTGTGAGGGTCAGGAACACGTCCTCAAGATTCGCGCGGGTCGTCGTCAAGTCGGCGAAGGTAACGCCCGTCCGGGTGGCGAGGTCCAAGAGGGCGACCAGGGATGCCTGGACATCGGTCGTCTGGATGTGGGTCGAATCGCCGACGTCGTGGGCGTCGGTCACGGCTGGGAGGGCACGAATCGACGTCTCCGGCAAGGTGCCGCCGGCGACGCGGGCCCGGATGGTCGCGGCCATATCCAGGCCGCGGACCAGGGCCTCGGGGGTATCGAGGGCGATCACCCGGCCGCGGTCCATGATCGCGATCCGGTCGCAGAGAATTTCGGCTTCCTCCATGTAGTGGGTGGTCAGGACGACGGTGGAGCCGACGGCGTTGATGCCCCTGATCGCGGCCCACATCGCCCGCCGGGCCTGGGGATCGAGGCCGGTGGTCGGTTCGTCGAGGAAGACGACCCGGGGATCGTTGACCAGTGCCAGGGCGATCGAGAGGCGTTGCTGCTGGCCACCCGACATCTGGTTCACCCGGGCGTCGCGCTTCTCCTCCAGGTCGACCAGGCGCAGCAGCTCGCCCGTCCGGTCAGGCGCCCCGGGCATGCCGTACAGGTCGGCGAAGAGCGACACGAGCTCGGCGGCGGAGAGGTAGTCGAAGAGGGCGGTGGTCTGGAGTTGGACGCCGATGATCCGCCGGACGGCCGCCCCGTCACGGACGGCGTCGAGTCCCGCGACCCGGATCGTGCCGGAATCCGGGGTCCGCAGGCCCTCGATCATCTCGAGGGTGGTGGTCTTGCCGGCCCCATTTGGGCCGAGGATACCGAAGACCTCGCCATCTCCCACCACCAGGTCAATGCCATCAACGGCGATCGCCGTGCCGTAGCGCTTGACGAGCCCCCGGGCCTCGATGATCGGCGGGAGGAATCGGGTGCCCCGTGGTGACGCGGTGTCAGGCGTGGCCCGGGCCATCGGTGTCGTTCCTCATCCTGAGCGGCGCGGCGAACGTCTCCAGGATACGCGATAGGGCAGGGGCCAGTGTCCGCAGCGTTCCACCGGAGATTCCTCACGTCCCGAGCGACCTGAAACGGCCCCCATCAATGGGCCCGTTCGCCTGACGAACGTCACGCGGCGGATCGGCCATTCCCGGCGAGGGCGCGGCCACGAGGCGCTCTGGCTCTCGGGACGGCATTGTGTCGTGGTGGTCCGGTCACGACACGACCCCGGCATCGTTGCCGGGGTCGTGTCGCTGGGTCGCGTTCGGGATAGGCCGGAGCCGGAGACCTAGCGGTCGACCGGGCTGCTGCGATTCCAGTTGGCGATGTTCC
>CADCWH010000193.1 GCA_902806395.1 uncultured Thermomicrobiales bacterium
CCGCACGTCCGGCCCGGGAAACCGCGGGCGGTACTCACGGCGGATGCCATCGAGCTGCCGGAAGGTGCTGGCGCCGAACGCGGCCAGGTAGGCGAGCCCGGTCGCGACCCCGGCACTCGCGCTTATGCCCACCGACCCGGTGACCGCTTCGATCACGAGCGCGGCCAGGACCCCGGCGACGGCCGCGTTGATGACGCCAACCAACACCGGCGTGCCGGCCAAGATGCGGCCGGGGGTGATCTGTGACATGCCGGGGAGGACGGGGCCATAGGTCGCGATGACGCCGGCCTCGTCATCATGGTGACTGGTCACGAAGAACGGCGCCAACTCTGGGGCCACGTCCAGGTAGGCGTGGCGCAGCCGGTTCATCCCGATGACCTGCCATGCTTCCTCGGCTCGCGCGTCGCCCAGCCGAGATCGCGTTGCGTAGCAGAGGACGAGCACGACCGGTAGCACCAGGAGGGCGAACAGCCGGAAGTGTCCGCTGAAGTCGGTGGCTTGGGCGACCAGGGCCAGGGCGACCGTCGCTGCTGAGAGGACCGTCAGGTACATGCCGACCCGGGCGAACATCTCGTTCTAGATCATGCCGCGGGTGGCGAGCAGACTCCAGTGCTCGGTCGCCAGGATCTGGACGCGGAGGGCGTCGGTCACCCCGGACCGGTCAAAAGCCGACGTAGTCGTGTCGGTGTGGTGCACGCAGTCCTCCTTCGGCCCGGCGCCGTGCCACTCGCTCGGCCCTCCCACACCGTGCCGCGATCAATCGCGTCAACGGCGGAGCCCAACCATGTCGTCAGGGGTCGCGGAGACGTCCTCGTGGCGCTGCGAACGACTCACCGGACCCGATCAAGCAGCCAGGTCGGGACCGCGTCGAGCGGAACCCGCTCTTGGGCCGTGGTGTCCCGGTCCCGCACCGTCACCGCCCGGTCTTCCAGCGTTTCGTAGTCGACCGTCACGCAGTAGGGTGTGCCGACTTCGTCCTGGCGCCGGTACCGCTTGCCGATGTTCGAGGTCTCGTCATAGTCCACCAGCAGGCCGGTCTCGGCCTGGACCCGCTCGAAGAGTTCTCGCGCCACCGTTGCCAGTTCCGGCTTCTTCATCAGCGGCAGGATGGCCGCCTTGAATGGAGCCACGCGCGGGTGGAGCCGCAGTACCACCCTGGTGTCGGCCTTCCCGTTGACATCGACCGCCTCCTCCTCGTCATAGGCGTCGAGGAGCAGCATCAGGAGGGTTCGGTCCACCCCAAAGGTCGGCTCGATGACGTGGGGGATGAATCGATCGCCGGTGGCCTGCTCGAAGTACGTCAGGTCTTCTCCGCTGAACTCTTGGTGGCGAGTCAGGTCGAAGTCCGTCCGGTTGGCTAGACCGTACAGTTCCCGCCAGCCGAGCGGGTCCGGGAAGCGGTACTCGTAGTCGATGGTCCGACTAGAGTAGTGCGACAACTCCTCGGTACCGTGCTCCCGGAGCCGGATGTTGGCGGGGTTGATCCCAATCGCCTCCAGCCAGCCCCGCATGGCTGCCAGCCAATCCTCGAAGGCAGCGGCGGCACTGTCCGGGCGGACGAAGAACTCAATCTCCATCTGCTCGAACTCGATGTCGCGGAAGATGAAGTTGCCAGGGGTGATCTCGTTCCGGAATACCTTGCCGATCTGGGCCACGCCGAATGGCACCTTCTGCCGGGCCGTGGCGAGGATGTTCTTGTACTGGACGAAGATCGCCTGGGCCGTCTCGGGCCGCAGGAAGACCTGGGTGCCACTCTCCTCGACCGGCCCGATCGTCGTGCTGAACATCATGTTGAACTGCCGCGCCGCGGTCAGAGTCCGGTTGCCGCAGGTCGGGCAGGGAAGGTTCGCCGCCTCCAAGATCGCGGTGAGTTCCACCGGCGACTTGCCATCGACGTGCTGCCCCAGTTTGTCCTCGATCAGGTGGTCGGCGCGGAACCGGCCCCGGCAGGTCTTGCAGTCCACCAGTGGATCATTGAAGTTCTCGACGTGGCCGGACGCCTCCCAGATCCTGGGATGCATCAGGATCCCGGCGTCGAGGCCGACGATGTCCCGGCGGCGGTGGACGAAGGTCTGCCACCAGAGCCGCTTGACATTGTTCTTCAGTTCGACCCCGAGCGGTCCATAGTCCCAGGTGTTGGCCAGTCCGCCGTACAGGTCCGAGCCGGGATAGACGAAGCCGCGCCGCTTGCTGAGTGCGACGATCTTCTCCATGGTGGCAGCGCGGGGAACGAGGCTGGAGGGGGCCGCATCGGCCGCGGCGCCCGAGGCAACATCGGTCATCCGGTCGGCTCCTCGGTGACATTCGTCGTTAGGTCGAGCGCGGGTGCGTTCCTCCTCACCCGGGCGGCGGTGGGCGCCATCACAGCCAACGCGGCAGCGAACTCGCCCATCGGTGCGGCGTCGGAGGCGACTCGGAGGGGTTCGTCGTCCGACCACGGGTCCTCGTCCGACCGTGACTCACCGTTGGGGCCGGGATCGTTGGGGACATGCCGGTAGACGCGGGTGGTGGACTGGCTGACGTGGCCGAGCATCCTCTGCACGTCGTCGATGTCGGTCCCCCGTCGCAGGGCATGGGCGGCGCAGGTATGGCGAAGGGTGTGCGGCGTGACGCCCTCGATCCCGACCTGCCGGGCGCGGGACTTGAGGATGAGCCAAAATCCCTGCCGGGTCAGCCGCTGCCCTCGGTGGTTGACGAACAGCGACGGCTGACCTTCGACCGGAGCCGTGCGCCGAAACCCGTCGAGGTAGTCCGAGAGTGCCGACCGGGAGCGCCGGGAGAGGGCGATGTGGCGATCCCGCTTCGGCTGTTGGGCTCGGACATGGATCCCGTCGTCGGTGATGTCCTCGACGTCGAGAGAGATCAGTTCGCTGACCCGCATCCCGGTCGCGTACAGCAGTTCCAGCATCGCCCGGTCCCGCAGCGCCTCCGGGCGGACCCGGGAACCGGGCTCGGCCCGCGGCACGTCCATCAGGCGGACGACCTCTGAGATGGTAAGGGCCCGGGGGACGAACTTTTCGACCCGGGGGGAGACCATGATCTGCTTGGGGTCCACCGGGCAGAGGGCGCGCTCGAAGAGGTAGCCGCAGAACGACTTGATCGCCGCGGTCTTCCGGGCCACGGTAGAGGCCGCGTACTCGCGCTCCCGCAGGTGGAGGAGGTAGCGCCCCAGGTGTTCGGACGTCATGGCGTCCCAACCGGGCAGCGGCGCCAGGCCGTCCTGGGAGGGAGGGGCAACCAGATAGGTCCGGAACTGCGACAGATCATTCCGGTAGGCCGCCACCGTGTGGGTCGAGAAGCGGCGCTGGTTCTCTACCTCGGTCAGGAACCGAATGATAGCGTCCTGCATCGGGTCATTCCTCCGTCATCCGGTCCCGGGCGGTGTGGCGACCGCGCCGCGCTCAAGCGGCCACCGTCGCCAACACGTCGTCGAGTTCCACATGGGGCAGCCCGAAGGCATCGGCGACCGCCGCGTGGGTGACATGACCGCCGATCACGTTGACCCCTCGCGCCAGGGCGGGGTCCCGGCGCACCGCGGCGGACATGCCCTGGTCGGCGAGATCGAGCCCATACGGGAGCGTCACATTGGATAGGGCCAGGGTGCTCGTGCGGGGCACCGCACCCGGCATGTTGGTGACGCAGTAGTGGAGCACCCCACCGACGAGGTACACGGGATCGCTGTGCGACGTTGGCCGGGCCGTCTCGATACAACCCCCCTGGTCGATCGCCACGTCGATCACCACCGATCCGGGACGCATCGTGGCCACCATCTCGGCGCTGACCAGCTTGGGAGCTTTCGCCCCGGCGATCAGGACGCCGCCGATCACCAGGTCCGCCGCCTCGACCAGGGCCGCGACCGAATGCCGGTTCGAGGCCACGGTGTGGAGACGACCGTGCATCGTCTGGTCCAATTGGCGGAGTCGCTCGACATTGCGGTCCACGATCCAGACATTCGCGCCCATGCCGAGTGCCATCTGGGCGGCGTTGGTACCGACCACCCCACCCCCGATGATCACCACGTTGGCCCCGGGGACGCCCGGCACTCCGCCCAGCAGCATCCCGCCGCCACCCTGCGTCCGCTCCAGCCAGTGGGCCCCGACCTGGATGCTCATCCGGCCGGCCACCTCGCTCATCGGCGTCAGCAAGGGAAGGATCCCGCTCGCCAACTGGACCGTCTCGTAGGCGATGGCCGTCACGCCGGCGTCGATCAACCCCTTGGTCAGCGGCGCGTCGGCCGCGAGGTGAAGGTAGGTGAACAAGGTCTGACCCCGACGCAGGAGCCCATACTCGCTGGCGACCGGCTCTTTCACCTTCAGGACCAACTCGGCCCCGGCGAACACGTCCTCGTGTCGATCGACGAGCTCACCGCCTGCAGCCTCATACTCCGCGTCACCGAAGCCGCTACCTGCCCCCGCGTCGCGCTCGACCAGGACGCGGTGGCCGTGGGCTACGTACTCGCCGACCCCGGCCGGGGTCACCGCGACCCGATTCTCCCGATCCTTGACCTCTCTTGGCACCCCGACGATCATCCGCTCCGTCTCTCCCAACACGCCACGTCGCCCCGCTGCCGGGACGACCGCACCGATATCCATGTCGTCGCAAAGTCGCGCCAGTCTAACATAACGGTCGTCTCTCCCCTGCTCCGGTCTCCTGGTTCCCGGATCGGCGAACTCTCGTCTACGTTGCGTGCCGATCGCGCCCCCGACTACCATTTGGAAGCGTTCCACCCGCGTTTGAGACCCGGTGATCCGCACCGCGGTCTTCCCCACGATGCTTCCCAGGCTCACCCCTGTCTGCGGCCACCGCCGCGCGGCGGTGGCCGCTCGCATGAGGTCACCCGATTGAACGGACTCTTGATCATCCCGATCCTGGCCTTCCTGATCTTGATTCACGAGATCGGGCACTACGTCTCCGCCCGGATGGTCGGAGTCAAGGTGGAGGAGTTCGGCATCGGCATTCCCCCCCGCATCAAGGGGTGGACCCGCAACGGCGTCATCTGGTCGGTCAACGCGATCCCCTTCGGCGGCTTCGTCCGGGTCAAGGGGGAGGACGGAGCCGACGTCGAGCCGGGTTCGATGAATACGAAGTCTCCCCTCCAGCGCGCCTTCTTCCTCGCCGCCGGTTCATTCATGAACGTGGTCACGGCGATCGTGCTGATGATTCTCCTGATCGGCGTCCAGGGCGTGCCGGAGGAGCAGGTCTACATCGCCGAGGTGGTCCCCGGCTCGCCCGCCGAGGGGGCCGGTTGGCAGACTGGCGACGTGGTCGTCGCGATCGAGGGCGAGAGGATCGACGACAGTACCCAGCTAACCCGGCTCACCCGGCAGTACGCCGGGTCGGAGATGGATGTCACCCTGGAGCGCGG
>CADCWH010000194.1 GCA_902806395.1 uncultured Thermomicrobiales bacterium
CAACCAAGCCACGACGCGATCCTGGCGGCGATCCCCCGCCAGGGGACACCGTGGATCAGGTACCGGTGACCTTGGCTCGGGACGAGACTCCACTGGAGACAGCAGCGCCCGCGGCCGCAGTCGTCTTCCGTCCGGACCTGACCACGACCTCGGGGCGCGGGGTGGGCACGGCGGCGGCAACTCGACGCTCCTACAGGACGCAGTGGACGATGTCGCTGAGCTGGTCCTGGAACCACTCGCCGACATCCTCGCGCTCGACGGCACGGCGCAGGCGTTCGTCCCTGCGGCGCCGCTCACGGAGCGGCATGGTCAGGGCCCGGTAGAACGCCTCGGCAGTGCCTTCCACATCGGCGGGCGCGACGATCAGGAGTTCGTCCCCGAGTTGGATCGCGGCCCCGGCGCCCTCAGAGAGGATCAGCACGCCGTTGCGCTCGTTGAGCAGGCAGCCTTCCTTGGCGACAAGGTTCATGCCGTCGATGATCGAGTTGACGAGCAGTACGTCGTACCATTTCATCGCCGCCAGGGCCCGGGCATAGTTTTCGCCCATGATCAGGTGGATCGGCTGCCAGCCGAGCGCGACATTGGCATACTTGGCATTGATCCGCCCCACCGAGGCACTGATGTCGTCGAGGTAATTCTGGTACTCGGGGACGTCGAGACGCGACGGCACCGTGATGGCGATGAAGTTGACCTTGCCGTGGAACTCCGGGTGACATTCCAGGAAGCGATCGAAGGCGAGGAAACCGCGGACGAAGTTCTTACTCGGTTCCGCCCGGTCCACCCGGAGGATCGTGAATTTGTTGGCGTGGGTGGTCAAGTAGGCCTCGTGACCACGGGCCTCGCGGCTGTACGCGTTGCGTCGCACCGCCTCGACGTCGATCGAGATCGGATAGGCGCGGACCTCCGTCCTCCGCCCGCGCCAAGTGATGGCACCGCCCGAGTAATCGACCTCGGTGCCCGGCACGTAGGCCTCACAGGTGTACATGAACGAGCGGGCGTGGGCGGGAGTCTGAAACCCGCAGATGTCGTTGCCCAACATGCCCTCGCAGATCGCACGGCGCATGTCCATCGGTAGGAGTCGCCAATAATCAGGGTCGGGCCAAGGGATGTGGACGAAGTGCTGGAGGATCGCGTCCGGAGCGCGCTCTCGGATCATCCCGCCGGCCAGATAGAGGTGATAGTCCTGAAGCATGATGACGGGGGGCTGGTCCGACTCAACACTGGCGGCCAAGATCTCGTCCGCGAACATCTGGTTGACGGCGACGTATCCGTCGCGCCAGGCCGCCCAGGTCTCGGCGGTGATGTCTGGTGAGCGAGGTGTGTCCCACAGGTAATGCTGGAGGAACCAGAGCAGGGGATTACTGATGACGTTGTAGTACTGGTGATATGACTCGGCGGTGGGCACGACGAAACGGACGCGGAAATCCGGTCGGGTGCCACCATCGGTCGGAGGGGAAATCAGGACTTCGCCCGCCCGCTCGGCCTCGGCTGCCCGATCGCGATCGCCGTCGGTCATCGCCGCCGCGATCCAGACAGGTTGGCGCTCCTTGGCGATCGCGCTGACGGCGGTGACGACGCCGCCGCTGCCCTTGCGAGACGAGAACGTACCGTCGGACTCACGGCTAAAGGTTACCGGGCCCCGGTTGGAGGCGATGATCAACATCCGATCGCCGAGGGGATCAGTCGCGGGCGAGGGTCGTACGTCCATGCTGGGGCCGTTGGGCCCGGTCTGTGGGATCGGTGTCATGGGGTACCTCCGATGACGCGGAGCACGCATTCGTCACCCGGTCGACATTCCGCCGTTCCCCGGGGCCCCGGCATTATGCCCCGATCGTCCAAAGCCAGTGTGGATACCCTTGTCAGGGCGTGAGTGGGAACTCCCCGGAGACCTGGCTCCTCCCGGCAGCGATCAACACATGGCGGGACGGTGGTCTCCACGAGTGTAGGTATTGTCTCGACTTCTCGAAAGCCGGGACGATGTGGCGGGGGAGCTCCCGTAAACCACTCGATCCGCAAGCGTTTGGTCGCGGGATCGCGGGTCTCGACTGTCCGGGCCAGGAATTCCTGGGTAACGGGACGCCGGCCGATGTGAAGAGGGGGGGATGAACGTCAGCCCGTATGTCCGTCACCGCTCATCGACGATTCCGGTGAGAATCGCTCCGGAGGCGTTGCATCGTTTTCTTCCGGCCCACGGGACGGAGACATTGTGGTCCGGCACCATCTGAACGCATTTCGTTCTCCGGTCGGCACATCGCTGACATGCGACCGGCGAGGCGGCATGAGGTCGAGAATCTTGAGCGGGCACGACGCGGTGAGACGGTGCCCATGGGCACCGTCACTTCCCTCGGGATTGTGGTCCGGATCGCACCTTCGCCGGGTCGTAGTATGATTCGGCCACACGACCTCGTATCGACCCACGCCGCCGAGGAAGGACTGGCCCGCATGTCCGCCATGCACCTCCCTAATGAACCCACATATGGCGACGGGTCGTTGGTACGGCGCTGTCCATGGTGCGGTGACCCCGATGTCCTCCTGGTGACCCGCGGCTACACCGGCCCCACAGACGAGGTGGACCAGTATTTCTCCTGCCGAGCGTGCGGCGAGGTGACGTATGAACTGGTGGCCAAGTCCGGGCGCGAGATGCGGATGGGCCGGTACCGGCCCGGTGATCTCTACCGTGAAGCTCCCGGTCAGCACCAGTACCGGATCTCGCGGGTACTCAAGGCGGGGGCCAACGAGTTCCTGATCTATCTCCAACCGGTTGCGGCGGGGAGTGTCACCTCTCGTCCCTAATGCCGCAGCTGCCTGGCCACCATCTCCGCGTCCCTAGAGCCTGACCACTCCCTAACCATTGACCACCGCGTTCCCGAGCACGAAGTCCGGCTCAGACCATGCCCGCGTCCCGTACTTCAGCCCGTTCGGCGTCCCATCTCCAGTCACGGCCATCCCCACCGACTTGATAGCCGCCGACCCACCGGGTCGGAAGGTCGGGACCTTGCCATGCTGTCTGGCGATCTTGGACTGACCGCCCGGCATCGGTGAGTTCGACCATGCGGGCGTCAGCGCCAGCACCGCTACCAACGGCGGCGGACATACCGGCGCCATCCTCACCAGAGATGGTGATCATCGGGTTCGGGCCGCCCGCGAGGTGGCCGGCGACGACATGCAGCGTCGCCGAGGTCTGGAAGGGGACGGCTTCGCGGTCCCGGACCGCGGCGAGCAGGTCGGAGAATGACAGGGGGCCAGCACCGACGGCGGCGAGGACGGCCGCCTCGGTGCGGGAAAGGCCCGTCTCGTGGTCGGGCAGTTCCTCGAGCAGCCGGTGGAGAGCAGGGGCGAGATCGGGGAGGAGCGTCGTGTCGGTCCCCAGCAGGCCCTCGACGATCGATGGGTCACCGGTGCGAACGGCGTCCCAGGCCCGGCGACTCAGCCGGCACGCGTCGGTGGATAACTCCCGTCGCCGCTCGAACCGGGCGCGGAGATCGTGCGCCGGGTGATCGGCCACGTCGCGTGGTCGGGTGTCGTCCCCCCCATCCCGGAACGGGACCAGCGTCAGGCGCGTACCCTGGCCGCCCCGGACGGCGAACTGGTCGAGGGCCTGCAGCAGGGCAAGCTGGTCGTCCAGGCCAGGGCCGAACCAGTACACGACTTCGCCATAATCGCGGTAGCGCGCGAGTTCAGCGTCCCTGGCGGCCATGGCGCGGCGACGCTCCCGGTACGCGCCCCAACCGACCGCCTCGCCAAACAGGCAGCGGCGGTGGGCGAAGTTGACCGGGGAAAGCTTGGCCGGGATGGGTCCCGCCGAGAGGTGGTCGTCCCACGAAAGGGCCTCTGAACCGAGATCAAGGGTCTTGACCAGATCGGCCATCCGGCCCGCCGGGACGAGGTGCAGGTAGTCGGCGAGTTTCGACGTGCTCACGCGGCGGTGTCCCCTGACGCGGCGGCGCCCACCGGCTCGACCGGCAGCGGGACGCCCACGCCCCGCCGCGATGGCCGCCCCGGGGGCGACGGCGACTATACTGGTGATACGGATGTCCATCATCCATCCCGGGAGGACAGTCGTCACCCCGGCCATCTTGGCATCGTCTCCCTACAGGATAGCCCACCCGTCCGTGCCGGACACGTCGCCGACCGCCCCCCTGAGCCGGTCGCCGCCGTGGCAGAGCCGGATCACCCGAGGAATATTCCCGATGTCGATCACCACGTCTGACCAGATTCCCGTGACGGTCGAGGTCGAGCACGGACCCGCGGATGCGATCACGGTGGACGACCCCTCCCTGTCCGGGCACGACGACCGGACCGAGGCCGAGGCGGCCCGCCGCCGCACCTTCGCCATCATCTCCCACCCCGACGCCGGGAAGACGACGC
>CADCWH010000195.1 GCA_902806395.1 uncultured Thermomicrobiales bacterium
CCCTGGGGAACGATCTGCTGGGTCGCCCGATGACCGGCCCGGCGTCCGTCGTGGTGACCTTGTGGATGCAGTGCCGCACGCCGACCAGATCGCGATTGCCTGATTCCCGGTGAGTCTCGGAGGAACGCATGGACAGCATGGCCGGCCTCTCCCCGCTACGCGGCCTCGCCAAGCTGCGGGACGTGCGCACGCGGCGCTTCTCCAGCTTCGACCGCACGGGCGGCAACGACGACCGCTTCCACATCCCCCCGGGAGAGACGGTCACGATCGCCGAGACCGCAGGCGCGGGCATCGTCACCCACATCTGGTGCACGGTTTCCTGCCCGAGCCCGAACTACCTCCGCAAGATCGTGCTGAGGGTCTATTGGGATGGTGAGGAGACGCCGAGCGTCGAGTGCCCGGTCGGGGACTTCTTCGGCATGGGCCACGGCCGGACGGCGAACTTCGCCAGCCTGCCCCTCCAGACGAGTCCGCAGGACGGCAAGGCATTCAACTGCTACTTCCCGATGCCGTTCTCGGACGGGATGCGGATGACGGTCGAGAGCGAGTGCGAGGACGAGGTCCTCTTCTACTACTACGTGGACCTGGAGCTGCACCGGGAACTGGAAGCCGACCTGGGCCGGTTCCACGCCCAGTGGAGGCGGATGGTGCGTCCGGCCGCACCGGACGACGGCCTGTCCAACGAGCTGTACCTGTTCGGCGGGGTCAACACCGACGGCGGCGACAACTACACGATCGTCGAAGCGACCGGGCACGGGCACTACGTCGGCTGCCTGTTCTCGGTCTATTCACTGCGCCGCGCTCCCGTCTGGGACTGGTACGGTGAGGGCGACGACATGATCTTCGTCGATGGCGAGCCCGGCCTGACCGTGCCGGAGGTCGCCCGCCGGAAAGAAGCCCCGGACGACGGTGACTACCCACCGATCGCCGACCGGGCTGAATCGTCTCCGGGGGCGAATGACGCCTGGCCCCCGACCCTGCATGGCACCGGGACCGAGGACTACTTCAACACCGCCTGGTGCCCGACCCAGCCCCACGCCGCACCCTACCACGGCATCATCGCGGGGGGTGGGCCGAACTGGACCGACCCGGTAACGCTGTACCGCTTCCACATCGAGGATCCGGTGGTGTTCCGGCGTGACATCCGGGTCACGATCGAACTCGGCCACGCCAACCGGCGCGGTGACGAGGTCTCCAGCACGGGGTTCTGGTACCAGGCCGAGCCACACGCGCCGTTCCCGCCCCTACCTGCGGCATCTCGCCGGCTGCCCACGTTCTCGGCACCGTGAGCGGGGCCGTAGGACGATGACGTCCGGGTCGGTGCGGGCATTGACCGGGGAGCCGCCGGGGCTCCCCGGTTCCTCGTCACGGGGCTGGAGGCAGCAGGGGCTGCTCTGGTCCGTACTTGGCGCACCCCGACCGGGCTGGATCAGCCGGTGCGTGACCCGGCATCGTCTCGCGCATGGTGTCCGCCCACCTGGCTCTCCTCCCCTACCGGAGTCAAACGAACTGGATGGTGAGCAGATCCGAGGCGTCGTGGCCCGTGGCAGGCCGGCCGGACGTGACTAGCCAGCCATCGCCGACGGGATGGAGGGCATAATCGTCGCTCGCCAGCGGGGAAAGCACCGACTCCAGTTCGATCCGGTCCTGCGGTTGCGTCAGGCGGAGGGTAAGACGGTCGGGGGCGACTGCGGCGATTTCCGCGGTCGATCGCACCACCCGGGCCGGGCCGACGGTGACGCCGAACGGCAGCATCACCCCCTCTTTCGGGCGGAGGGTGAGGGTATGGCCCGGGAACAGTTCGTGTCCCGCGTCGGTGAGCCGAACGGTCTTGGCGAACCCGTCCAAGTTCAGCAGGTGAATGACGCGCGCTCCCCCTGGAGCGCGCGTGGAGGTGAGGATGATGCCGTGGTCGGGGCAGCCGTGGGCCAACTTCGGTTCGACCCCGAGTCGGACGAACGCCTGCCGGACGAACGGCAGGTCGGTCGGCAGGTCGGTGGTGAGCACGATCGCGCGCCCGCTGCCGATGGAAAGGTCGAACCCGCACGCCTCACCGGTGTCGTAGAGGCGAAACAGTACGTCGGGGCCAGTCGGGGCGAACACCTGGGCCCAGGAGACGCGGGTCTCGGCGCGGGGGGCGGCCCAACCCGCCGGGACCACCGACAGGTGGTAGTGCGCGGAAGCCCGCCGCTGGCCCAGCGGTTCGAGCCCGAACCGGTCGATGAGGTGGGTGCAGCTTACGCCCTCCATGTCGGTCAGGGGCAGTTCGCCGACGAGCAGGAGGTTGCCGCCACCCTCTACGTAGTCGGCGATCCGGGTCTGGAGCGCGGGGTTCATCAGGCGGGCGGAAGCGACTACGAGGCTGGGGAGTGTGGCGGGATCGAGCGTGACACTCTGCAGATCGAGCGCCCCGAAGCGGAAGCCGGCGAGCAGCATCGCCCGGGCCAGTGATTGGTTAGGCCCCCCGAAACGAGTCCTCGCCAGGTCGTCCGTGACCTGGGACATCGCGCCGCTGGCGGGATAGGCGACCTCGGTCAGGTAGTAATCGGGGATGAACCCGAACAACACGTCGTCACGCTCCTCCCTGGAGTCCGCGAGGGTCGGTTCAAGGGACATGATCGCCCCGACCGCCCGGGCCAGGCGGGGATAGGTCGAGGTAATTTGACCCTCGGGACCGATAGGAGCGGCATAGCCGTGACGCTCGCCGGTGAAGCCGATCCGGTCGTTGCCGTCGCCGACCGGCGCGTCGAGGCGCGGGTTCACGCCCCCCGTGAACAGGTAGAAGTTGACCAGGCGGTTCCCTTGTGCCACGCACAGGCGCAGTTTGTGGTCGGCCGCGGCTGGGTCGGTCCGGTGTTGCAGGTCATCACCGTAGTCCCCGTCGCCACATTCGAACTCGACCGAGGTGAGCGGTTGTTCGGGCCGGTGGACGGCGTCCATAAAGGCGTTGATCAGGTAGAGGTCGGCAGCGTTGCCGACGGAGAGGTCACCCAGGTAGATGTCGGAGCCAGAGAGGTAGCCGGGGGCCTGAGTATAGGCGTCGTACAGCTGGCTGATGCCGATCGGGAATGTGCGGCCACGCCCGTCAGCGGTGCCGTGGACATTGACGATGAACGGGACTCCGGCGATCCCGGCCGCCTCGGCGAACCTACGCAGCGTGGCGACGTAGCGGGCGAAGCGACCTCGCTGGTAGAGGCCGAGGTCGCGCATATAGGCGATCGCGCCCTCCTCGGAGGGGGTGCGGAAGCCCTCGGCCCGCATCGCTGGCGCGAACCGGTCAGGAGGGTAGCGACGGGCGCGTTCCGCCTCGCCGTGACGCGCCCCGAGCCAGTCCCAAAGGTCGGCGAGCACGTGGTCGGTAAGGTCCGGCGCATGGCTGATCCAGGACAGCATCCCGATCTCGTTGTCGAGCTGGACGCCGATCACGTTCCCGCCGCCGGGCTGGAGACGGGGCACCAGAACTCCGGCGATCGCCCGGTACCAGCGTTCCGTCTCGGCCAGGAAGGCGGGGGCCAGGTAGTCCACCGTCCGCGTCGGGACGCGCTTACCCTCCCAACTGAGCGGCACGATCTCAGGATGCTGGTCGTAGAGTCGGTGGGGAAGTCCTTCGTTCTTCAGCTCGGCCATCACGAACGGCCCAGGCCGGGCGAAGAACCACAGGCCGTTCGACGCGCAGAGGTCGATGAACCCGGCGAGGTCCCGCTCGGGCCGGGATTCGCCGGTCAGATCGAGCGAGCCGTCGGGCAGTTCGTGCCAGAGCCAGGGGATGTAGGAGGCAACCGCATTGCCGCCAGCGTCCTTGAGCCGGTCGATCCGGTCCTGCCAATCGGACCGGTCGAGCCGAAAATAGTGGATCTCCCCACTCAGGACCAGACGGGGTACGCCGTCGATCACGATCTGCTTGTCTACGATGTCGATCATCAACCCCTCATCTCTGGATCGCCGGCCGCCGATCACCGTGACCGAGCGTCGCGGGACGTGTGCCATGGAGCGTCCACCCCACTCCCCGGAAGGACCGGAGTCAGGAGGCACTCGCGGAGTCACTGTCGAGTTGCGCGGCTAGTTGCCATGCGACCCTCGGCGTCACTTGATACACTGCCGGCCCGTCGCAGTTCGTACCGGTGGCCAGACATCGGTCCCCGGATTCGGGAGGTGAGGGCCGAGACTCGATCCACAAACGAAGCCGAGACGTCATTCACACCGCGCGATGGTCGCGAGACAAAGGGGACGCAGTCATGCTGAAGTCAAAACCGATGGTGCTTTTGCTTTTGCTCGCCTTGCTCGCGCCGATGCCCGCGATGGCCTCGGCCAGGGGTCAGGCACCTTTCCACGCCGTCGTCGCCCAGGAGGGTGAGGCGCCGATCGCGAACTTGGACCGCGGCGACTTCGGGGGCGGTTCGAACCCGCAGGAGAACTACAATCCCTTCTCGCCCACCGTGCTCGGCGGGGCGACCACCTGGCTGTTCGAACCGTTGATGATCACCAACGGCTATAGCTGCGAGGTGATCCCTTGGCTGGCCACGGAGTTCGCCTGGCCCGACCCCCAGACCCTTACCTTCACCATCCGCGAGGGCGTGACCTGGAGCGACGGGACGCCATTCACCGCGGCAGATGTCGCCTTCACCCACAAGTTGGGTCAGGCCTTCCCGCCCCTGGACATGGACCAGGCCTGGGACGTGTTGACCGACGTGGTCGCCGAGGGCAACACGGTCACCTTCACGTTCAATGCCCCAGCCGGCGCGCAGTTCTCAAACCTGATCGACAACCCAATCCTGCCGAAGCACATCTGGGAGGCCCAAGCTGACCCGGTCACGTTCTTGAACGAGGAGCCGGTGGGTACCGGCCCGTTCCTCGTGGGCAGCTTCAACCCGCAGCAACTGGTGATGGTCCGCAATCCCGACTACTGGCAGGCGGAGAAGGTTCAGGTCCAGCAGTTGACCTACACCAAGACCGACGCCAGCGGCCAGGTCGCCCAGCTCGCCCTCGGCGAGGGTCGCTACGACTGGCACGACCAGTTCCAGCCCGATATCGAGGAAACCTACGTCGCGAAGGACCCCGAGCACAACAAGTACTGGTTCCCGGCCGGGGGCTCGGTCAGCCTGATGATGAATCACACGAAGGCGCCATTCAACGACCCGGTGTTCCGCCAGGGCATGGCCTACGCCTTCGACCGCGAGAGCATGGCCCAACGAGCTGCCTTTGGCTACACGGGCGGCTCCACCCAGGCGTTCCTGACCCTTCCGAACCAGGAGATCTATCTCGACCCATCCATCCCGAACCAGGGTTTCCTGCCGCATGACCCGGCGAAGGCGCTGGAGATCCTGACGGCGGGCGGCTACGTGATGGACGGCGACGCGCTGACCAAGGACGGCGAGGCGATCGAACTCACCTTCAGCGTCCCGGCCTCGTTCAACGACTGGGTCCAGGCCGCCGAGCTGGTCCGCGAGGGCCTCGGGGAGATCGGGATCAACGTCGAGATCGACTCCAAGGACCCGGACTTGGTCTTCGAGGAGCGCAAGGCCGGCAACTTCGACATGACCTTCGACGCCCCCGGTGGCGGCTGCAACCTCTGGGCCGGCTACAACTACGCCCTGGGCGGCGCTGACGCCCCGGCCCCGGTCGATACCCCGGTCGACTTCAACTACATCCGCTTCAACAGCCCCGAGACCCAGGCCCTGATCGACCAACTCGCGGCCGCGACCGATATCGAGGCCCAGACGCCGATCGCCCACCAACTGCAACAGGTGATGATGACCCAGGTCCCGTTCATCCCGCTGTGGTACGGGCCGGTCTGGTTCGAGTACCGAACCGAAAACGCCGAGGGTTGGCCGAGCGCCGAGAACCCGTACGCCCACCCGGGGAATGCTCTGGTGATCATCACCAATCTGGTCCCGCCGACGGCCTAGGCATAGCGACGGGGGATTGGGGCCCGTGGGGACGCCGACGGGCCCCATCCATCGCACCTGTGGGAGGAGGGCTTCCCGATGGCCTACTTCGCGCGCCGGTTCGCCGTCTTCCTACTCACGCTGTGGGCAGCCATCACCCTCAACTTCATCATCCCGCGCCTGCAACCGGGCGACCCCGCTGAGCGGATCGTCCGTCGCCTGAACCCGAACTCCCGCACCGTGGACCCGAATCAGGTCGAGGCGGTGCGGAAGATGTTGGGCCTGCCGGACACCAATATCTTCGAGCAGTACCTCCAGTATCTCCAGACACTGGTCCGGGGCGAGTTCGGGGTCTCGTACTCCTACTTCCCGTTCACGGTGACGCACATGATCGGCCAGACGCTGCCGTGGACCTTGGTCCTCGGGGGGGTGACGCTCTTCATCGGGTTCGTCATCGGTACCCTGCTCGGCGCATGGGCAGCATGGCGGCGCAATGGCGCGTTCGACTCCGTGACCACGCTTGGTGCGACCTTCCTGGGCACCCTGCCCTCGTTCTGGATCGCGCTGCTCCTGCTCTATCTCTGCGCGTTCAGGTGGGGATGGTTCCCAGTGGGAGGCGGCTATTCGGGCGATGCCCAGCCAGGGTGGAACTGGGCCTTCATCTCGTCGGCCTTCGAGCACTCGGTTCTGCCAGCGGTGTCGATTCTCCTGTTCGCCCCGATCGGCTGGATCCTCGGGATGCGGAACAACATGGTCACCATCCTCGGTGACGACTACACCCGCCTCGCCAAGGCCAAGGGGCTCTCCGAGCGCCGGATCGCCCTCTGGTACGGGGCACGGGTGGCGGTGCTGCCGAACGTGGCCGGCCTTGCGCTGGCGGTCGGAGGCATCCTCGGTGGCTCGGTGGTGATCGAACAAATCTTCTCCTACCCGGGGATGGGGCGGCTCCTGTTCGAGGCGCTGCGAGACGGCGACTACCCGCTGATGCAGACGTTGTTCCTCTTCATCATCGTCGGTGTGCTGGTTGCCGATCTGATCGCCGACGTGTTGTACGGCGTCCTCGACCCTCGCGTCCGCCGGGGAGGATGAGTGGTAATGAGCACGCTGCACCAGGGCGAGAGCCCCACCACCAGCGATGTCCTCCCGATCGACGAAGAGGGAGCGGTCGAGCAGCAGACGCGAGCCGACCGCCGCTTCAAGGTTCCCGGGTGGCTCGGGATCCTGTGGGAGAACGGCAAGTCCCGGGTCGGATTGGTGATGCTCGCGATCTTCCTGATCGTCGCCGTCTTCGCTCCCCTCTTCGCCCCGCACGACCCGCGCTCCAACGATTTCCCGCCGAACCTTGACCCGGGCGGTTCGCACCTGCTGGGCACGACGACCAAGGGCGAGGACATCGTGTCCCAGTTGATCTTCGGGGCGCGGACTTCCCTGATCGTCGGGGTCGTCGGCGGCCTCCTGGCGACCGTGATCGCGCTAGTCATCGGCCTCACGGCGGGCTACCTCGGCGGCACGGTGAACGAGGTGCTGACGTTCTTCATCAACCTCGCGCTCGTCGTGCCGATCTTACCGTTGATCGCGCTGCTCTCGGCCTACGCGCCTGGGCAAGGCCTGTGGGTGGTGATCCTGATCATCGGCCTCACCGGCTGGGCGTCCGGGGCGCGCCTCAAGAAGGCCCAGATCCTGACACTACGCTCCCGCGACTACATCACGGCGGCCGTGTTCGCCGGCGAGGGGCTGTGGCAGGTCATCTTCCGGGAGATCATGCCGAACATGATCTCGCTGGTGGTGGTCGGCTTCATGGGCTCGGCGATGGGGGCGATCGGGGCCGAGGCGGGTCTGGCCTTCCTCGGGTTCGGCAATCCCGAGACCATCTCCTGGGGGACCATGAGCTACTGGGCCAACAACCAGGGTGCGCTGGTCACCGGACAGTGGGCGTGGCTGCTCGCCCCCGGCTTGGCCCTATCGTTCCTGATCATGGCCCTGACCCTGGTCAACTTCGGCGTCGACGCCCTCGGCAACCCCCAGTTGCGGGAGGAGTAGGCCGCTCGCCGACTGATCGTCGTCACCTGGCCCCTGTCCCCTTCGGTACGAGGAGTCACCCATGTCCCTCATGGCGGTCGATCAGCTCGACGTCACGTATCTGACCAGGAAGCGACCGCCGGTGAAGGCCGTGCGGGGCGTGAGCCTCACGATCGGGCCAGGAGAGTTCGTCGGTCTGGTCGGGGAGTCGGGCAGCGGGAAGTCTACGCTCGGCAACGCCACGATCCGATTGCTCAGCCGTCCTGGCGAGATCACCGGCGGCACCGTCTCGTTCGATGGGACAGACATCACCGCGATGGGAGAGGACCGGCTCCGACCGATGCGGTGGCGGGACATCTCGACGGTGTTCCAGAGCAGCATGAACTCGCTCAACCCGGTGATGCCGATCGAGGCCCAGTTCCGGGACGCGATCCAGGCCCACTCCCGTGCAACCAATGCCCAAGTGCGGGAGCGGGTCGCCGAACTCCTGACGATGGTGGACATCGACCCGTCGTTCATGCGCTTCTATCCCCACGAGCTGTCCGGCGGCATGAAGCAGCGGGTGGCCCTGGCCCTGGCCCTAGCGCTCGAGCCCAAGTTCGTCCTGCTCGACGAGCCGACGACGGGGCTTGACGTGGTGGTCCAGCGGGCGATCCTGGAACGGTTGCGGGTGATCCAGCGCGAGCAGGGATTCGCGGTGCTCCTGATCAGTCACGACCTGGGCAGCGTGCTGGAGTTCTCGGACCGGGTGATGGTGATGTATGCCGGGGAGATCGTGGAGGAGCAGGCTGCGGCCGACATGCTCCGCCACCCTCGGCACCCCTACTCTCGAGGCCTGCTCGGCTCCTACGCCAGCCCGACCGCGAAGACCATCGCCATCACCTATATCCCCGGTAGGCCCCCAGACCTCTCGAAGCCCCACGAGGGGTGCTTGTACTTTCCTCGCTGCGTCGACGCGCTCCCCTCCTGCCGGACAAACGCTCCGGCGTTGATGCCGCTCGGCGATGGCCGCGTGGCGTGCCACGTCGCGATCATGCAAGCGGAGGCGGGACAACTCCCGGAGCAGCAGGGGCGCGACTGGCGTTCGCAGGCCGCCGGGGCGATATTTACGAAGCACACCGTGCCCAAGGATCCGACCGGCGCGGAAGATGTCCTGTGCTTCGAGGGGGTCTCGAAACTCTATACGCGGCGCCGAGGACTGAAGACGAGCAGGATCCAGGCGGTCGACGACGTCTCGTTCGTCCTCTCCAAGGGACACGTCACGGCGCTGGTCGGGCAGAGCGGCAGCGGCAAGAGCACGATCGCCAAACTGGTGACCGGGATCGAGCGGCCGGACACTGGAGAGATTCGCTTCGGGGACGTGCGCGTCGATCAACTCGGCCGGCGGGGCCTCCGAGATTTCCGCAAACACATCCAGATGGTGTTCCAGGATCCCTATTCCTCGCTCAACCCCGCCCACACGATCCTCAGCACGCTGATGCGACCGCTCATCAACCACAAGGGCATGTCGCGCGGACGAGCGCGGGCACGGGCGCTCGACTTGCTGGAGACGGTCGGGTTGGCCCCGCCCGAACGCTTCGGGAGTCGCCACCCGCACCAACTCTCCGGCGGCCAGCGCCAGCGCATCGTGATCGCTCGGGCCCTGGCCCCGGAACCGGAGATCATCATCGCCGACGAGCCGATCTCGTCCCTCGACGTGTCGATCCGGGCCGAGATCCTCGAACTACTGGACGGGTTGGTCCGCGAGCAGGGCATCGCGATGCTCTACATCACCCACGATCTGCTCAGCGCCCGGCTCTTGGCCGACGACATCATCGTGCTCAATGAGGGCAAGATCGTCGAGACCGGGAAGGCCGAAGACGTGATCGCCAACCCCCAGCACGCCTACACCCAACTGCTCCTCCGCTCGATCCCGAATCCCTTCGTGGAGGACGCAGCGGCCGACTGAGGGGCGTGGGTGCACCGACGGAACACGGGTCGTTTTGCCCCCGCTGAGAAGACGAGTGGTTCGGCCCGGTTCCGGGTACGTTCGCGCATGCCGGAGGATCGTCCATTCTCCGGATTGCCGATCCGCGCGGTCGCGAGCGGTCCTGTCAGACCGACGCGAGGTCGGGGTGACGGAGGTGCCATCCCTGGCTCTGTTCGTAGGCATGGCCGACGCGGAAGAGGGACGCCTCGTCGAAGGGCTTGGCGAGCAACTGGAGACTGACGGGCATCCCGCCGGAGAAGCCGCAGGGGAGGGCCAGGCCGGGGATGCCGGACATATTGGCCGGGATCGTGAAGACATCGGACAAATACATCTGGTAGGGATCGTCGGTGCGGGCACCGATGCCGAAGGCGACGGTCGGCGACGTCGGACAGGCGATCACGTCGACCGTCTCGAAGGCGCGGTCGAAATCGCGCTTGATCAGGGTGCGAACCTTCTGGGCCTTGACGTAATAGGCGTCGTAGTAGCCGCTGCTGAGCGCGTAGGTGCCGAGCATGATCCGGCGCTTGACCTCGGGGCCGAACCCTTCCCCCCGGGTCCGCTCGTAGGTCTCCCGCAACGTAGCGCCGGGGACGACGTTGCCAAAGCGGATGCCATCGAAGCGAGCCAGGTTGGCACTGGCCTCCGCCGGGGCGGTGATGTAGTAGGTCGGCAAGGCGTACTCGGTGTGCGGCAGGCTGACGGGGACCAATTCGGCCCCGAGTCGTTCGAGGTCGGCGACCGCCGAATCGACCGCCGCCTTGACGCCGGGCTCCATCCCCTCGACAGAGTACTCGGCGGCGACGCCGACCCGGACGCCGCGCAAGTCCGGCTCGGCTTCGGGTCGGAACTCCGGGACGGGCAGATCGACGGTGGTGGCATCGAGCGGGTCATGGCCGCCCATCGCCGCCATCATCAGGGCGGCATCCTCGACGGTGCGGGTAAAGGGGCCGATCTGGTCGAGGCTGCTGGCGAAGGCGATCAGGCCGTACCGGGAGACGCGGCCGTAGGTGGGCTTGAGCCCGACCACGCCGCAGAACCCGGCCGGCTGGCGAATGGAGCCCCCCGTATCACTGCCCACCCCAGCGATCGCCTCACCCGCGGCGACGGCCGCCGCCGGGCCGCCGCTGCTGCCGCCGGGTACGCGAGTCAGGTCCCAGGGGTTGTGGGTCGGGAAGAAGGCGGAGTTCTCGGTCGAAGACCCCATCGCGAACTCGTCGGTGTTGGCCTTGCCGAGGAAGACCGCCCCGGCGGCTCGCAGCCGGGCCACGGCGGTGGCGTCGTAGGGGGATCGGTACCCGGCCAGAATGCGCGACGCCGCCGTGGTCGGGGCGTCCACGGTGCAGAGGACATCCTTAAGCGCGACGGGGACGCCGGTCAGCGGGGCCGACTCACCCCGGGCAATGCGCGCGTCGGCCTCGGCTGCCTGCCCCCGGGCGACATCCCCGGTGACCTCGATGTAGGCCCGAACGCGGTCATCGACCGCCGCGATGCGGGCCAGGTGAGCGTCGGTCAGTTCGACCGCCGAGACCTCCCGGGCATCAAGCAGGCGGCGCGCCGCGGTCGCCGTCAGGGTGGTCAGGTCGTCCGGGCTGGGAATCGCGCCAGGGCCGGACGCGGCCCCGGAACTCGAGGATGCGGGTGCGGGGTGATCGGTCACGGCGTGTCGTCTCCCTCGTCACCGCCGCCCAGCACGGCCTGGACGGCGAAGAACCCGTCGATGGAGCGGGGAGCGTTGGCCAGGGCGGCGTCTTGTGGCAGGGACGGGCGCGTCTCGTCCGGCCGCAGGACGTTGGTCAGCGGTAGGACCTGGGCGGTCGGGGAAATGGCCTCCGTATCGAGCCGGGCGAGGGCATCGATATGGCCGAGGATCGAGGAGAGCTGGTCGCGCAGCCGCTCCATCTCCTCCGGCGCGAGGCCCAGCCGGGCCAACCCGGCGACGTGCTCGACCTCGGCGAGGCTAAGACCCTGGCGTTCACTCATCGGCGCATCGCTCCCCGATCGCGGCACCGGCACCGCGGCAGCTCGTTTCTCCACCCGTCCTCACGTTTTTGAGTCTAGCATGGAGGGCCGACGCGATCGGGCGTCACGCGGCAACGACCTCAGGGGCGATCGAGTGGCGGGTGTGTCCCGACACATCGACACTGTCTGACGACGTCTTATCACGCTTGTCAATCCGGGTGATGCCCTGCCGGTGACCAGAGGGAGAGCAGTCACCGCTCCAGATGGTACCGGTCACCGGGCCTCCCCTTCACCGCGACGTGCGCGTCGATCTTGGGCGCTTCCGACCCGATCCGGTGACGGCCCTATACTTTCCCGATCGGCTGGCGCGGTGGCTCCGCGTCGGGACGCGGGAGAATGACTGATGCCGCCGGGCTGGCGGGCGGGAGCGGATGTGGCGGGAGCGGATATCCGGCGGTTCTCCGCCGACCAGGGCGGTGCGGTGCGCAGCTTCGCGGTGGGGACGATCGCCGGTGGGCTGGTCGCCCTGGCGAACGCCCTACTCGCGCCCACCTTGGTGCTGGCTGTCTTCATCGCCCAGTTGACCAACTCCTACGTCCTGGTCGGGGTCGCCGCGGCAATCGGGGCGGCCGGGTTCACGCTCGGGTCGCTGGTGGCGGGCCGGGTGATGCGGGGGCGGCGGACGCTTCCCTGGCTGCTCGGGGCGTCCCTGGTCCGGGTCGCGGCGATCGGGCTGCTGGCCTTCGTCGTCGCGGACGTCGGCGACCTCTCCGACGACCAACTCCTCCAGACGTTCTACATCTGTTATGCCACCTACGTCGTGGCAGCTGGATTCAGTGCGGAGCTGGCGACCGACGTGGGCAGTAGGGCGGTCGCCCACGGCCAAGCTGGGCGATTCCTCGCTACCCGGAGCATCGTCGGCGGGCTCGTGTCCCTGGTCTCGGCCTGGCTGGTCTGGTCCCGGTTCGAGGGCGGCTTCGGTTTCCCAGACAACTACGTCGCCCTGTTCACGGTGGCGGCCGTTGCCCTGGGGATCACGGTGTTCTTCGAGGCCCGCCTGGCCGAACCGGGTCGGCTGGCCCGGCCGAGGGCGGCGCGGGGTGGAACGATCGGGCTGGGAGACCGGGCGTTCCGGTCATATGTGCCATTCGGCGTCTTGCTCGGGGCAGCGGCGGTGGCCGATCCCTTCTACATCCTGTTCGGCTTCCGGGAGTTGGGCCTACCGCCTGTCGTGGTGGGTGGCTACCTGGCCACGCTACTGCTGTGCGGACTCGTCACCCGGCCCCTATGGGCCACGCTGGCGAGGAGGTCCGGAACGCGTGGCACGTTCCAGGCGGCGGCGCTGCTGCGGATCGCGATGCCGCTGGTGGCGTTGTCGCTGCCGTACCTGACCGAGACAGAACTCTGGCAGGAGCGGGCGACCGACCCCCGGGCCCCGATCTGGGCCTTCGGCGTGGTCTTCGCCCTGGCCGGCGCGGCCGGGGCGGCGCAGTCGGTCGCGACCTGGACCTACCTGACGGCGATCGCCCCTGCCGGTCGGCGGGGACTGTTCATCGCCCCGGCGAACGTGATCCTGGCGATCGTGGGCCTCGCGCCCATCGCCGGAGGGTGGGCGATCGAGCGATGGGGGTTCGAGGAACTCCTCCTCGGGACGGCGAGTCTGGCGCTGGCGGCGGTCGTGGCGAGTGGCGCCCTGGCCGAGCCGACGGCGGTCGGCCGCCGGATGCCGAACGCCTGGGCACTGCGGCGGGCCCGGGAGGCATGAGCCGGAGCGTGTCCCGGAGTATCGAAGGGGCAATGCGACAGTCGGTGCCCGGCGACCGCCGCGAGGGGGCATAGGCCGTGAGGGGCGCAGCAATGTGCACCCCTCACGGCGAACTGCATTCACGCCAAGGGTTTTCCGGGGAGCGGGTCGCAGAGAGCGCTGCCCATACGAGACGCGGCACTGCCTCCCACGACATCCGGGTGGCTGAAACGCCGCGCGGTCCGGCCTGATCCCTACTCCCCAGCGCTCTCTTCGAGCGAGACGTCCTCGTCGTCACCGACCACGATGGTGCGGCTCTGCTCGCGGAGGAACTGCTGGACATAGTAGGGACCGAGCCCGCCCTTGCCGGACGAGCCACTGCCCTTCCAGCCGCAGAAGGACTGGCAGCCCGGCCAGGCGC
>CADCWH010000196.1 GCA_902806395.1 uncultured Thermomicrobiales bacterium
GACTGGCATCGAGACACACACCCGCATCGTGCCCGCCCCCAGTTGGACCTGAGTCGCTCCGGTTACATCGGGGCACCCGTTCGACGCGCTCGTCCTACCCGCTGCCGGCCCACGCCCCGACCACGCCTGTCCCGAGGAGAACGACGATGTCACGCCAGTCATCCAGTCCGTCCGACCGCCTCGCGAACCTGTCCCGGCCGGGGCGGGGTCGCTCCCTCGCGATCGCCGCCACGTTGGTAGCCGGGCTGTTGGCCGCCTGCGGCGACGAGGAGCAGATCGACCCGGTGTCCGTGGCCCCCACCCTGACCCCGATCTCGATCATCGGCGGGGACCCACCGCTGACCACGGTTGACCTCGCCAGCCCGGACGCGGCAACCCCGATCGGTGCCTCCCCGGTCGCCGGATCCCCATCGGCCGGGAGCCCAGTGGCCGGGACGCCCGTCGCTGGCCCTGCCGTGGCCAGTCCGGAAGCGTCGCCGGTGGCCGCTGACCCGGCCGATGTCGGTTCATTGGTCGCACGGGCCAACGCCGCCTGGGCCGGCATCCGATCCTACCGGGCGGTCGAGGTCAGTGGGCAGACCGGCACCGTACCCGTGGACACCGCCGTCACCCCGGGGGCGTCTCCCGTGGCCGCAGCCGGGGAGGTCCTGATCGTGGATGAGGTCGTCTTCCCGGACTCCCGTCACCAGACGATTTCCGAGGGCGGCGTGGGCTCAGAGGTGATCGCCTCCGGCGGCCTGCTCTACATGCGTGGCGCGCTCGCGGCCACCTTCGTGGACCCCGCCGTGGGTCTCAGCTCTTGGGTGATCGTGGACCCCGCCCGCGTCCCGCCGGAGAGCCCTCTCGGCACGTTCGTCTCGCGCTTCGTCGGCGCCGAGGCGACCGCCTTCACCGCGCCCTTCGGGATCCCGTCCGCCGAGACCGCCTCATTGCCGGTCCGGTCACTCGGTCCCGTCACCTCCGGCGTGCGGTCCTGCGTGGCCTATGAAGTCGTCCAGACGACCCAGATCGGGGAACGGATCGAGATCGTCCTGGCCATCGACGAGGCCGGACTCGCCTGCTACCAAGAGACGCGGGCGGGCACCATCACCAACCGCGTGACCTTCTCCGACTTCGACGCCGACATCGCGATCGTCGCCCCGGCCGGGGCCGTCCCAGCTGCCAACTTCGGGCCGCTCAACGTCCCCGCTGCCTCCCCGGCCGCGTCTCCGACGTCGTGACGGGCACGTTCACCGGGGCGTGACGAACCATACCGGCCGGTTCGCCGGTCGGTATGGTCGACGGGCGCGGGTTTAATGAGCATGGCGCGGCAACTTCGTCGGCCCCGGTGGCGTCCCCGGAGTCAGGCGAGCACGAGGTCACCCACGTCGACCGGGCTGTGGTCGTTGGCCGATTCCTCCAGCGCCGCGTGCATGGCCACCACCGAGCGCCGGATACGGGCCAACTCGGCCGGCACGATCGTCTGGGCGGCGTCACAGAGGGATCGCTCCGGGTCGGGATGGGCCTCGATGATCAGGCCGTCCGCCCCGGCGGCGATCCCGGCCAGGGCCATCCTGCCCACCAGGGAGCGCTTCCCAGTGCCGTGGCTGGGATCCACGATGACCGGCAAGTGCGATAGTTCCTTCGCCAGCGGTACGGCGTTGAGGTCCAGCGAGAATCGAAGCAGCGGGTCGAACCCGCGCACGCCCCGCTCGCAGAGGACCACGTTGGGATTCCCGCCCGACAGGATGTACTCGGCGCTCATCAGCCACTCTTCGACCGTCGCCGAGAAGCCCCGCTTCAGCAACACCGGAGTGTCGGTCGCCCCGACGCGCCGCAGCAGCGGGAAATTCGCCATGTTCCGGGCCCCGATCTGGATCATGTCGGCGTAGCCCGCGACGAGTTCGACCTGCTCCGGCTCCAGCACCTCGGTCACCACCGGCAGCCCCGTCACCGCGCGAGCCGCCGCAAGGTGCTCCAGTCCCGCCTCGCCGAACCCCTGGAAGGCGTACGGTGAGCTGCGGGGCTTGAAGGCCCCCCCACGCAGGATGTCCGCGCCGGCGGCCTTGACGGCCTCGGCCGCCCCGATCATCTCGTCCCGACCCTCGACCACGCACGGCCCGGCCATCAGGACCGGCCGGCCGCCACCGATCTCGACTCCGCCTACTCGGACCACGCTTGGGCCCCGGTGCTCCCGGCTGGCCAGCATGTACGGCTTGTGCGCGCCGGAGACGGCACCGATGCCCGGCAAGTCGAGCAGGTCGGCGGAGATGGCACCGTCCACCCCGATCACCGTCGCTCCGCGGCCATCGGGCATCACCCGGGCTTGGCGTCCCGCTTCCCGGGCCGAACCGACGATGGCATCGAGGGTGGCGCGGGGGGCATCTGCGGTCAGCGAGATCAACATCGCGGTGGTCCTCCTGTGAGCGCTAGCGGTGATCGTCCGGACGGGACCCCGGCGTCGCCGGGCAACAAAAAACCGAGGCATCGGCCTCGGTCACCCGGCTTCGCTGGTCTCCTCTCGGGGCAATCAGGCCATACGCACCTCATGCCCGACCAACGCAGCCGGGGACAGATAGGACGTAAAGCGCCAGGACCCCGTCACGGGAGACACGCCGAAGGACACCACGGGGTCCGTGGTGCCGCCTGAGATTTCGGTCGCGGTCTCGGGGTGCCGGTCAGTCATGCGCGTACCCTACCGCCCGGTTTGGGAGGTGTCAAGTCCAGCGAAATCTGGGACGGCACCACACTGAGCAGCCAACGCGGCACTCGGTCGTCTTGATCCATTCCGGTGCGCCCGCAGGGAACGCAGGCGCTACACTGGTCCCGACCTGGCGATCAACCCCGCCCCGACGATGCGTGACCCTGCATTCTCCGACCCCGCGACAATAGCAAGGAGACCAGCCGCCGTGCCCGGCGCCCCGTCCGATCCCTCAGACCCCACCGTGCTCCGCCCTCTGACCCTTTCCCTCGACCCCGCCCTCGACCGGGCGGCAGTGGTCGGATGGGAAGCGTGGGAGGCGGCCGCCGCCGAAGCGGGGTCGCGGCGAGTGGTCGCCTGGCTCTTGCGCCGGATCGATCCCGAGGGCGGGGAGGCGGCAGACGATTTCCAAGACACCGTGGAGACGCTCCTCGGCGCGAGCGACCCCGACGACCGGGTCATGGCCCGTGCCGAGTTGGCCGAATTCCTGACCGGCCACGACGACCTGATGGCCGATACCCTCTGGGACGGCGTCCTCAGCCACGCCGAGGCCACCGGCGACGGTGACATGCTGCTCGACGCCATCGGCCACCTGGCCGCGATCGCCGAGGACCACGGTGACCCCCTCGCCGCCGCCGAGTACCACCTCGCCTATCTTGCCTGGCGCCGCCAGCCGGACAACGCCGGCGATCCTGAGGACGTCCAGGCGACGTTTGAGGAGGTAATTCGCCTCGCCGAGCGTGATGGGGCCCGGGCCGAGGCTGCCCTCTTCGAGTTCCGCCTGGCCAGCTTCACCCGTCTAGCCGAGGCCGACGACCCCCGTGCCTCCGAGGGCGACTGGGAAGCCGATCCCACCCCCTACCCCATCTGGGCCTGACCGCACTGGCTACTCGGTGCCTTCTTGCCGATTGCCGAGACGCGTTCTGCCCTCTGTCGACACTGGTACGTCCCTTGCTGTGATGGTCCCCAGAGGTGACTGGACCGTCCAGTGCTTCGGTCGGGGAAGCGTGAGATCGCGCCCGCCCCGCCGCGATCACCAAGAGGAGGACAACAGATGGCGTTCGAACTTCCCCCGTTGCCGTATGCCACGAACGCGCTAGAGCCACACATCGACGCGCGGACCATGGAAATCCACCACGACAAGCACCACCAGACCTACGTCACCAACCTCAACAATGCGGTCGCCGGCACCGAGTTCGAGTCCATGTCCCCCGAGGACCTGATCAAGGCCCTCGACCGCGTCCCCGAGGACAAGCGCACCGCCGTCCGCAACAATGGCGGCGGCCACGTCAACCACACCATGTTCTGGGAGATCATGGGCCCGAACGGCGGCGGCGAGCCGACCGGCGCCTTTGCGGAGGCCGTCACGTCCGCCTTCGGCTCCCTCGACGCGATGAAGGACGCCGTCAATAAGGCGGGTGCGGCCCGCTTCGGCTCCGGGTGGGCATGGGTCATCCTGGGGTCCGGTGGCGGCTTAGAGGTTGTGAGCACCCCCAACCAGGACAACCCCATGATGGACGGCCAGACCCCGATCCTCGGCGTCGATGTCTGGGAGCACGCCTACTACCTCAACTACCAGAACCGCCGACCGGACTACCTGGCCGCCTGGTGGAACACCGTCGATTGGGACGCCGTCAACCGACGCTTCGAAGCCGCCCGCGCCAGCAGCTAAGCAACACCGCGATCTCTCGGTAACCCATCACCGGGGAGCCGTGCCGCACGACGACCCACCGGCTGGCACCACGCCGCCCGGTGGGTCGTCGCGTCTGACTGTCCCCGTGACCACCCCAGTCGCCGGGGCCGATTCCCCCGCCGTCGCCCGGCATACCAGGTACCTGCGTTCGGGACTGAAAGTCACCGACGCTGGTCCGACGCGTGCGTTCTCCGCGGTCCGGCACCCCGCACGATAGCCGGCCATTTCGGATCGTGGCGCACCCTGGGTGCCCGGAGTGATTCTTGAACAACCTTTCAGAGGTCCGTCCCACTCGTCTCCCCGTGCCTGTCAGCACGTCAGCCGGCGGTGCAGCGACCATCACGACGCTCACCGGCACCGTCGATACGGCCCTGGTGTCGTCGTCCGAGTTATCCGACGACGGTCGGTCACCCGACATCCGGGCGGTCGCACGGGAGCGATTCGGCTATGAGACCCTTCTCCCTGGCCAGGAGTCGGCGATCTCGGCGGTCCTGCGCGGCGAGGACACCCTTGCCATTCTCCCGACGGGCGGGGGCAAGTCCGCCATTTACCAGATTGCCGGCCACATGACCCCCGGTGCCACCCTCGTCATCTCCCCGCTCCTCGCCCTGCAGCGCGACCAGGTCATCGCCCTGGGGCAGCACGCGGTGGGGGCAGCCGCCGAGATCAACTCGACGGTCTCCCGTGCCGAGCGAGAGCAGACGTTCGCTGCCCTCGCTGCTGGTGACATCGAGTTCGTCTTCCTGGCGCCTGAGCAGTTCGCCCACGACGACGTGGTGTCCGCCCTAGCCGCCGCCACGGTCAGCCTGGTCGTCATCGATGAGGCCCACTGCGTCAGCGAGTGGGGCCATGACTTTCGCCCCGACTACCTGCGACTCGGCAACGTGATCGAGGCCATGGGCCACCCGACCGTCGTTGCCCTGACCGCGACCGCATCGCCACCGGTCCGGGAAGAGATCATCGACCTGCTCCGGCTCCGCGACCCGGCGATCGTGGTCACCGGATTCGACCGGCCCAACATCTCTCTGGCCGTCGAGTCGTTCATCGAGGGTCGGGACGGACCCGGGGCCAAGCGCACCGCCCTGGTGGAGCGAGTGGTCGCCACGCCCGGCCCCGGCATCGTCTACTGCGCCACCCGGCGCCACGTCGACGAAGTCGCCGCGGAGTTGTCCGATCGCGGAGTCGCGGCCGCCCCCTACCATGCGGGCATGCGAACCCCCGACCGGGAGGAGACGCAGGCGGCCTTCATGTCGGGCGACGTTCAGGTGATCGTCGCCACGACCGCCTTCGGCATGGGAATCGACAAGCCCGATGTCCGGTTCGTCTTTCACCACGACATCAGCGACTCGATCGATAGCTATTATCAGGAGATCGGCCGGGCCGGTCGCGATGGCGAAGCGGCCCAGGCGACGCTTTTCTTCGCCGAGAGAGACCTCCAGCTCCGGCGCTTCTTCGCTGGCACCGGCGGACTGGACAACGACGAACTGGCCCGGGTGGTCGAACTCGTTCGCATCCACGGCGGTCCAATCCCGGTTTCCGCCCTGCAAGACGCGCTTCACGTTTCGGAGACCCGCGTCGTGCGGATCGTGAACCGCCTGACGGAGGTCGGCGCCCTGAACTTGGACGCCGACGGTGCCCTGTACCCCGGCGATCGCACCGAGCCGGCCGAGGACCTCGCGGCCGAGGCCAACCGTCTGCAGGAAGACCACCGCGGCTTCGAGCGGACCAGGACCGACATGGTCCGGGGCTACGCCGACACCACCCGATGCCGGCGCCAATACCTCCTCGCCTACTTTGGTGAATATCTCGATGGTCCCTGTCGGAACTGCGACACCTGCGCGTCCGGCACCGCCCTGGTTGAGGCCCCGGCCGACGACGGCCCGTTCGTGGTCGGTCGTGCCGTCACGCACCGCTCCTGGGGGGAAGGAATCGTGGTCCGCCGGGAGGACGAGGCGATCGTGGTGCTGTTCGAGTCGGCCGGATATCGGACGCTCGACCTGCGCCTGGTGATCGACGAGGCCCTGCTGGAACCGACAGGTTGAGCGCCCATGCCGCTCACGTTGCGTCCGTCGTGCGCTGCGGTGCACGCTGGTCGCCGTGACGCTACAGCGACGACTCCCAATGTGGCATATCCTGTGCATGGGGCGATCGACGAAGATCGCGTCACGCCAGCCTCCTAAACACCTCGAACGACCCGAATGCGGAGTGACACCGATGACCTCCCACCTCGCCACCATCGTCGAGCACCTTCGCCGGATCCTCTTTGGCTCCCCCGTCCCCCAGCCCGTCCCGGTCCCCGTCCGCGTCGAGCCGCGCAGGGTGAGTGTCACCCGCCGCTGAACCCAGCTGACCCAATCCAGTATTCCGGGGTAGTCGCGTCCACCTGCGGCGGTCGTGGTGCCCCGGGTTGACCGACCGTAGTTCTAGTGTGTCCCTCTTCAGGCCCTGGCATACCCCCGCCCTTGCGATTGGTGCGTCCGGCGCTGCCTGCTTCCCCGTACCATCATTCGCCACGATGCCACCCGTGCGTCCCCACGTTCCCGCACTTGCGCTTTTCCCAGGATGCGTGAAGATACGCACCGGGCGAGACGGCTCGGGGCGGCCATGCCTTCCCCGCCGCCGGGCCCGTGACGACCGGGCGGAGACTCCGTAATGGCCACCCGCCAAAGCCGGTCCGGCAGATCGCGTGAGTGGGGAGTGGCGAGACGATGCAGGCGACGATGGCGCCAGGGGGGAGCCTGGTCATCGGGGTCCCGCGGGAAACCGTCTCCGGTGAACGCCGGGTCGCGTTGATCCCGGACACCGTCACCCGTCTGGTCGGTCAAGGGTTGCGCGTCGTGATCGAGCGCGACGCCGGCCAGGCCGCCCTCTACCCGGACCAAGCCTACGTCGACGCCGGGGCGACCATCGCTCCCGACGCCGCGGCCGTGTACCGTGAGTCGGACGTGATCTGTAAGGTCCAACGGCCCGCGGCCGATCCAGACGCGCCAGCGCCTTTCCGCCCCGGCCAGATTCTGATCTCCTTCCTCGCCTCCTTGAATCATCCCGAGGATGTCCGGTCCCTGGCCGACGCCGGGGTCACCGCCTTCGGGATGGAAGCCATCCCCCGTACCACCCGTGCCCAAGCGATGGACGCCCTGTCCTCCCAGAGCAACCTCGCCGGCTATAAGGCGGTTGTCCTGGCCGCCGACCACCTCGGCAAATTGTTCCCCCTCCTGATGACCGCCGCTGGAACGATCGCCCCGTCCCGGGTGCTAGTGATCGGCGCTGGCGTCGCCGGTCTCCAGGCCATCGCCACCGCCCGTCGCCTCGGTGCCGTCGTCGAGGCTTACGACACCCGGCCGGTGGTCAAAGAACAGGTACAGAGCCTCGGCGCGACCTTCGTCGAGGTGCCGGGGGTCGACACCGAAACCCAGGACACCGGCGGTTATGCCAAAGAGGTATCGGCAGAGACCCTCGCTCGCCAGCAGGCCGCCCTGGCCGATCGGTCGGCCAAGGCCGACGTGATCATCACCACGGCGCTGGTCCCTGGCCGCCCCGCCCCACGCCTGATCAGCGCCGAGACCGTCGCGGCCATGCGCCCCGGCTCGGTAATCGTCGACCTCGCCTCCGAGGCGGGCGGCAACTGCGAGCTGACGCGTCATGGCGAGACGGTGGTCGAGCACGACGTGGTCATCATCGGCCCCCGCAACTTGCCCGCCGATGTCCCCACCCACGCCAGCCAGATGTATGCCCGCAACGTCCAGAGCCTCATCGGCCTGATCGTCCGCGACGGTGCCCTAGCCCTCGACTTCTCCGACGACATCATCGCCGCTGCCTGCCTCACCCACGACGGCGAGATCCGCTACGGACCGACCCGGACCGCCCTCGGCCTGCCGCCCCTGACGCCGACCGAGCCAGAGCCGGGCCCTGAACCAGCACCGTCAGCTGCGAACACTGCCGGTGCTGAATCCGACCGCGCGGATCTCTCGGCCGTGCCGGCCGCCTCTTCGTCAGATCTTTCACTGACCCGGAACGGTGTCGCGGGCGCGGCGACCACTCCTACCCCGGCCGACGTGATCGCGATACCCGCCCGCGCCGATGACGAGCGACCAGAACCGCCGGCCGACGAGGACCCGGGCGGCCCCCAGGTTGACGAACCCTCCCTCCTCGAACGCGCTTCTGCCTGGATCTCCGATACCCCGGTTGCCGACCGGGCGCCGTCCGCTGACGAGACGGACACGGTTGATTGGGCCGCGACCGCTCAGGATCCAGCCCCGCCTGCGTCCCCTCCATACGCGGGACGCTCCGATGACCTGCCCACTACCGGGTCATCCGCTGCGGACTATGGGGAGACGGGACTGCTGACGTCGGGTGCATACCCCTTAGCCGGGGAATCCTCTGCCGACGATGTCCCGGAGGCACCGAGGTATGGCGCGGCGGTCGAAGGGGACATGGAGGACGCGTCCGTCGCGCCCGCTGTGGAGTCCAGCAGGGGCGCCGCGGCCCCCTGGTCCACCGACCTCGTCTCCGACGGAGACCACGATGTCGCGGAGCGGAAGTTCCAGACCGACGACGCGGCCATCCCACTCGCGGGCCCGGCCGGCGACAATGACCCACTTCCGATGACAGACATCGCCGCAGTCGGTGACCAGACTGATTCATGGTCGAATGATTCGGACGTCTCCTCTGGCGATCCCGGCCCGACCTTGGGAGAAACGTCAGCCGATGCACTGGTGGATGTTGTCCCCGGCGACGCTGGTCTCGCCCCCCACGAACTGGCCTATCTGGACGACCTCGCATCGGCCGGGCCGGCTGAGGCGAGATCAGATACCCCCGATGAAGTGGATTTCTTTCACCCGGCCGGCGTCCCGGACGACGCGATCATCCCGCTGGACCAGGCCCCCGATGTGGTTTCGACCACCACCGATTGGGCGTCCGATGACGATGGGTCCGGAATGACGATCCACCAAGACCCCGAACCTGCCACGTATGCGGACTCGGCGCCGTATGCGGAGTCCGCGGACGTCGGTTCCACGACCGGCGAGGGAGACCAGTACGCTGGATTCCCGCCCGAGTCGGACCCCAGTCCGCAAGGCATCCCGTGGTCTGATGTCTCCGTCGAAGAGAACTCGACCGGGACAGACGATCCCCGCGCAGTCGCGTCTACACCCGACGCCAGCGACACGAGTGACGAGGCCGACGACCCCACACCGGGTGGTGATGAGCCATCGACGGGTCGCGGCCCGCTCGGCAAGGGTCGCCCCGCCATTCCACCGTGGCGGCGGCGTTGACGAAGGTCGTGACCGCTCAGCCAGTCGCCAGGACCCACGCGAGCACGGTCTGATGTCGGGCCACGACGCGCCCGGGAGGGAATGATGGACCAGGATATTCTGCTGGGGACCTATGTCTTCGGCCTCGCGATCTTTCTGGGGCTCGAGGTGATCAACCGCGTCCCCTCTACCCTGCATACCCCATTGATGTCCGGAACGAACGCCATCCACGGCATCGTCCTGATCGGGGCGATGATCGTCCTCGGCAGCGCCGAGACCTGGTGGCTCCAAGTACTCGGCTTCATCGCCGTGGTCACCGGCGCCGCCAATGTCGCCGGGGGCTTCATGGTGACCGACAGGATGCTAGGGATGTTCAAGAAGCGACCGAACCCGAACGCGGTGGGCGAGACCGGGAGCGGCCAGGGCGATGCCCGGGGCAAAGGTGGGCAGGGACGATGATCGAAGACGGACGCACCGCCCTCGTCGACATCGCCTACCTGATCGCCTCTGGCCTCTTCATCGTCGGGCTCAAGCAACTCTCCTCTCCCGCCACCGCCCGCCGGGGCAACCAGCTATCGATCCTAGGCATGACGATCGCCATCCTGGCGACCTTCCTGCTCCCGGAAATCGAGGGCGACAACCTCGTCCTGATCGTGGTCGGGATCGTGATCGGGACGGTGGTCGGTATCTTGCCGGCCCGCCGCGTCAAGATGACGGCGATGCCCCAGCTGGTCGCCGCGTTCAACGGTATGGGTGGCATCACGGCCGCCCTCGTCTCTGTTTCCGAGTTCACGCAGAAATCAGAGGTCGGCCGCGGCGAGGGCCTCTCGATCGTCCTCGGTACCCTGATCGGTGCGGTCTCCTTCACCGGTAGCGCCGTGGCCTACCTGAAACTGCAGGAACGGATCAGCGGCCGGCCGATCGTCTTTCCCCGCCAGCAACTCTATAACGCCGGGATCTTCGCCGCGATCGGCCTGCTCGGTTTGCTGGTCATCCTCCTCCAGGACGGCAACGTCGCCCGGAGCCTCCTGGTCCTGTTGTTCCTGGCCTCGCTGGCCCTCGGCGCAATGTTGGTCCTGCCGATCGGTGGCGCCGACATGCCGGTCGTGATCGCCCTGCTGAACTCCGCCACCGGCTTGGCGGCGGCCCTGACCGGCTTCGTCCTTGGCAACCAGGCCCTCGTCATCGCCGGAGCACTCGTCGGCGCGTCCGGCACCCTGCTGACGATGTTGATGGCCAAGGCGATGAACCGCAGCGTTTCCAACGTCATCTTCGGTGCCTTCGGCGCCATCGCCCCCGGCGCGACCGGCGCCGCGGGCGGCGCAGAAGCCAAGCCCATCCGCGAGATCAGCGTTGAGGATGCCGCCGTCCCCCTCGCCTACGCCCAGCGCGTCATCATCGTTCCCGGCTACGGGCTCGCCGTCGCCCAGGCCCAGCACAGCGTGCGGGAACTGGCCGACATGCTGGAATCCCGCGGCGTCGATGTCCGCTACGCGATCCACCCCGTCGCCGGGCGGATGCCGGGTCATATGAACGTCCTCCTCGCCGAGGCCAACGTCTCCTACGATCGCCTCTACGAGATGGAACGGATCAATGAAGACTTCGCCCGCACTGATGTCGCCCTGGTGATCGGTGCCAACGACGTCACCAACCCCGCCGCCCGCGAGGACAAGAACAGCCCGATTTACGGTATGCCGATCTTGAACGTCGACCAGGCCGCCACGGTGATCGTCCTCAAGCGAAGCATGAAGTCGGGCTTCGCCGGTATCGAGAACGAACTGTTCCACAACGAGAACACCACGATGCTCTTCGGCGATGCCAAGCAATCCATCGACCAGTTGATCGGCGCGGTCAAGGCGGCCTGACCCGAGTTGCCTAGCCTCGTGCGTCTCGTTCGGTCCCTGCGGCACGTTGTCGGGACAACTCGCCCGTGACCGGTTCCCAGCGGGCGTTCCTCGCCGCATTGCTGATCATCGCGGTCGGCTTCGTCGTCTGGCTTCTCGGCGGGACCGCGCCTCGCCCGGACATCGCGGGAGACGGGATCCCGACCGCCACGGCCCGTCCCACCGGCACCGCGCTCGCCACGGAGGGCGTGACCGGCGTTGTCGTCCTGCCCGACGATGGACGGGAACCCATCCTGGCCGAGATCGCGGCTGCCGAGCGAAGCATCGACTTGGTGGTCTATCTCCTCAGCGACGAGGAGGTCATCTCCGCCCTGGTCGGCGCGGTCGAGCGCGGCGTCGAGGTCAGGGTCATGCTGGAGGAACATCCCTTCGGCGGAAACGGATCCAATCCGGACACCTTCGACCGACTTGACGCCGCAGGGGCCAGCGTCAAGTGGAGTAACCCCGCGTTTCGGTTCAGCCACGTCAAGATGTTCGTGATCGACGACGCCGTCGCGATCATCATGAATCTCAACTTATCCCGCTCCGCCTTCGACGACAATCGCGAGTTCGCCGCCGTCACCACGCGCGGTGACGCCGTGGCCGAGGCCGCCGCGATCTTCGCCGCCGATTGGACGCGGGCCGCCGAACCGTCCCCCGGCCCCCTCATCGTCAGTCCAGTGGATAGCCGGAGCACCCTGATCGGCTTGATCGACGCCGCCGCCGTCAGCCTCGACATCTATGCCGAGGTGATGCGCGACGAGGCCGTCCTCGTCGCCATCGAACGGGCCGAGGATCGTGGCGTCGCCGTCCGCCTGCTGATGTCGCCGGAATACGGCGACGACGACCGCGGCTCCGCCGAGCGGGAGCGCCTAGCCACGTCGGGGGTGGAGATCCGCTACGCCCGGGGCGTCTACGTCCATGCCAAGGCGATCGTCGCCGACGGCACCGTCGCCTGGATCGGCTCCCAGAACTTCACCTCCACCTCGCTCGATGACAACCGCGAGGTCGGTATCGTCCTCGACGATCCGGCCAACGTCTCCCGGGTCAGCGGCGTCTTCGACCTCGATTTCGCTCGTGGCCGCGATATCGAAGTGGCCACCTGAACGTCGATTGAGAGCGGCCGAGGATGATGGACGCCGTGCGGTCCACGCCGCGCCACCCGGTCCTTGACAGCCATTCAGACCGCGCGTATAGTGTCCGTACAGTCCCGGTGGGACGGATCTCGGAGAAATGCCAGAATCCCGATCGGTCAAGGACACGCGCGAGCGTTGTCTGTGGTCAGTTGGGATGGGGCGGTGGTCCATCGTGCGCGTTGCGGGGCGACGCACGGGAAGATCACCAACCGGGCAAGACTCCGACCCGGACCGCCGGGGTTGTGTTTTTCCTCGTTCGACTGACGATGTCACATGCCCTACACGTCCGGTCCCGCGGCTCGCTCGCACGGCAGTTCACTGTGGCCCCAAGGAAGATGACGCCTGCGCTCAGTCCCGTTACGGGACAGTGGCCTAGGTAGCTCCGGTCAGATGGTCAACTCGGGGACGGGGTATCATTTAGAAAGTGATCGATGTCTGCTCCGCCGGACGCGATCTCATGATCGTCGTCCCGCGACACCCTAGGAGTGCCTACCCATGTCCGAACGAACCACCAACGACGACGGCAGCCCGGCAGGTGACGGCGTCACCGTCTATGGCGCCACCTGGTGCCACGACACCAAGCGATCACGTGCCCTGCTGGAGCGCGTCGGAGTCGCCTACAGCTTCGTCGACATTGATCGGGACAATGCGGCGGGTCAGTGGGTCGAGCGCCACAATGGCGGCGGCCGGTCCATCCCGGTCATCGTGCTCCCGGACGGCACGAGCATGACCGAGCCCGGCGATGAGGAGTTGGAAACGGCCCTCCAGGCCGCCGGTTCGCTGAACTAATCCACTGGACATCGCTTCCCTTCCTGGTCGGACCCCCCTGCGTCCGGCCAGGAATGTCCCTCGCCAGCCAGCGAAAGCCGAGCCCACCGCATGTCGACCGACCACGACCCGAACGAGACCCCGAGCGTCCTCCTCGTCTTCGCCCATCCTGACGACGAGGCGTTTGGCCTCGCTGGGACCCTCGCCCGACTCCGGGAGGAGGGCATCCGGGCGGTCCTGATCTGCACCACGAGGGGCGAGGTCGGCGAGATCAGCAGCGATCGCCTCGCTACCCCGTCGACGATCGGCGCCGTGCGAGAGATGGAATTGCGCGCGGCAATGGCCCTGGTTGGTGTAGACGACATCCGGTTCCTGGGCTACCGCGACTCCGGCATGGACGGCACACCCGAGAACGACGATCCACGCTCGTTCCACAAGGCCCCATTCGAGGAGGTCGTCGCCCAGCTGGTCGCCCAGATCCGGGCGATCCGCCCGGTCACTGTCATCACCTTTGGCGAGGACGGGATCTACGGCCATCCTGACCATGTCGCGGTCTATCACGCCATGGCCGCCGCCATCCCCGCCGCCGCCGATCCCGACCAACCGATCGGGCTGGGTGTCCCATATCGCGTACCCGTCACCTACTTCGCCGCCGTGGCGCGGGAGC
>CADCWH010000197.1 GCA_902806395.1 uncultured Thermomicrobiales bacterium
GACGCCGAATCGCCGAGATGGCGGCCCGGCGTCCCCGCTGCCACCGTTCGGGCGAGCACGTCGGTGCTCGCCCGGCCTCACGGGAAGGACCGCTGGTCGTGATGCGCGTCGCCATCGTCGGGGCGGGCTCGCTGGGAACAGTGCACGCCCGCGCCGCCGCATCCCTGCCAGGGGTCCGGGTCACCCACGTCGCCGAACTGGACCGGGACCGCGCGGTCGCCCTGGCCGAGTCGGTCGGGGCACACGCCGCCGGAGACCCCTCAGACGTCGTCGGCCGGGACGATGTCGACGCCGAGGTCGTCGCGGTGCCGACCGATCGTCATCGCGAGGTCGTCGAGATCGCCGCCGCCTCAGGTAAGCACGTCTTCTGTGAGAAGCCCCTCGCCCTCACCATGACGGACGCCCGGGCTATGATCGACGCCTGCGCGCGCTCCGGCGTCCGCCTGATGGTTGGTCAGGTGGTCCGGTTCTTCCCAGAATACGCCCGCATCGGTGCCCTACTCCGGGAGGGGGCCGTCGGCACCGTCGCAACGGTCCGGGCCCGCCGCCTCAACGTCCACCCGGGGGCGCACCGCTCCTGGTACGCCGACCCTGCCCGCAGCGGTGGCCTCATCGTCGACCTGATGATCCACGACCTCGACACCATGCGGTGGTACTTCGGCGAGGCCGAGCGCGTGATGGCCCACGACCTGTCCGACCGGCCGACCCGGGACACAGTCGACTATGCCGTCGCCACCGTCCGCTTCCGTGGCGGCGAGATCGGACACGTCGAGGCGAGTTGGTCCCACCAGCGGTTCCGGACCGCGATCGAGGTCGCGGGCGAAGCGGGTCTCCTCCGACACGACAGCCAAGAGGCGAAGACGCTGCGGATCGAGCGTCCGGAGAGCACGGGCGCCGACTACGTCCCCACCAACCCGTCAGGCGAAAGCCCCTACCGGGCCGAATTGCGCCACTTCTTCGACCGTTTAGCGGACGGGGAGCCGTTCCTCACACCCGGCGAGGAGGCCGCGGCGAGCCTAGCCCTCGCCCTAGCCGTGCGCGACTCCGCTCACACCGGCCGACCGGCGGTGCCGGAACCCGTCTCCCTCCCCTCCCCGCCGCCAGACCCGGGACCGCAGCCCGGCGATAGTCCCTTGCCCGGAGCGGGCCGATGAGCGAGGCCGTCCTCGGGGTAGGCATCATCAGCTTCGCCCATGTCCATGCCCCGGCGTATGCCGAGGCCCTGGCCGCCCAGCCAGGCGCGAACCTCGTCGCCATCGCTGATGACGACCCCCGCCGTGGCACGACCATGGCCGCCCGCTTCGGGGTCGACTATGCCAGCGACACTGCCGAACTCCTGGCCCGGCCCGACATCGACGCGGTGATCGTGACGTCCGAGAACGCCCGCCACGCCGGCCACGTCGTCGCGGCCGCCCGCGCCGGCAAGCACATCCTCTGCGAGAAGCCGCTCGCCACCACCCGGGCCGATGCCGTGGAGATGATCGAGGCCTGCCGAGAGGCCGGCGTCGTCCTCCAAACGGCCTTCCCGATGCGCTTTAGCCCACCGGTGTTGGCCCTGCGCGACGCCCTCGCGGACGGTGCAGTCGGGACGCCGCTCGCCGTCATGGCCACCAACCACGGCCGGATGCCCGCGGGCTGGTTCTCCGACCCCATCCTGGCCGGTGGCGGCGCCGTCATGGACCACACCGTCCACGTCGCGGACCTGCTGCGCTGGATCCTCGGTCGCGAGGTCGTCTCGGTCTATGCCGAGGCCGATACCCGGATGCATCCCGGCATCGCGGTCGATGACGTCGGCATGCTCCTCCTCACCTTCGAAGGCGGTCTCTTCGCCAGCCTCGACGCGAGTTGGTCGCGGCCGAAGTCCTGGCCCACTTGGGGCGGCCTGACGATCGAGGTGATCGGCGACGCCGGAGTGATCGCCATGGACGCCTTTGACCAGAACGTCCAGCACTACGACGATCGGGAGGGCGCATTCCGCCTCGTGCCTCACGGTGAGGGCGGTGACCCAGAGATGGTCGCCGCCTTCATCGCGGCCGCCCGCGACGGTTCGCCACCGCCCGTCACGGGTGAGGACGGCCTCCGGGCTCTGGAGGTCGTCCTGGCCGCCTATGCCTCCGCCGCGAGCCATCGGCCCGAACCGTGCGGTGAGACAGTGTCCTCCCACCGCGAGACCCCCACTGGTGATGGGCGGACGGACACCGGACGTGACGACCAGAAAGGACCGTGACCGCGATGCCTGTCCCGACCGATCTCCAGGCCCTGCTCCTCCCTCGCCCCCGTGATGTCGAGCGCGGCACCGGCTCGTTCACCCTCTCCAGCGGCGCCCCGGTGCAGTTCCGGGCCGCCGCCGACGGGGAGACCGCCTTCGCCGCGACCACCCTGGTAGAGGCCCTGCGGGACCACTTCGGCGTCGAACTGCCCCTCCGCCCGACGGAAACCCCCGTCAGTGCGGGCGGCATCTCCCTCGTCCTCGCCGGCCGCGACGACGCGGCGTACCCGGCCGACCGCTTCGGCTGGGCAGCCGACGCGGCCCGCGGAGACCAAGGCTACCAACTCCGGATCTCCCCGAGTGGCGTGACTGTGGCCGCCACCGGCGAACCCGGTCTGTTCTACGGCGTGCAGACCCTGATCCAGATCGCCAGGGCGTGCGGTCGATCCTGGCCGGTCGTGACGATCACCGACTGGCCGGTGCTCCCAGTCCGGGGCCTGATGCTCGACATCTCCCGGATGAAGGTGCCGCGACTCGATACTCTGGAACGGATGGTCGAGACGCTGGCGCACTTCAAGTACAACCAGTTCCAGCTCTACATTGAACACACCTTCGACTTCGCCCGCCATCCCGAGATCGGGGCTGGGGCCAGCCCGGTCACCCCCGCGGACATCGTCGCCCTCGACCACGTCTGCCGCGCGAACCACATCGACCTGGTCCCCAACCTCCAGTCGATGGGTCACCACCGAACCATGCTCGCCCATCCGAAGTACGCCCACCTGGCAGAGACCGACTGGCTCTGGTCGGTGGCGACCGGCAATGAGGAGACGTTCACCCTCTTCGACGAGCTCTACGGCGACATGATTCCTGCCTTCACCTCCGGCTGGTTCAACATCGATGCCGACGAGCCCTGGGACCACGGGCGCGGCCAGTCCGCCGCCCTCACTGAACAGGAAGGCGATGTCGGCCGGGTCTATCTCCGGCACATTCAGCGCCTGAACGAACTGGTCAAGAAGCACGGTCGCCAGACGATGATGTGGGCCGACGTGATCAAGTACCACCCGGAGTTGGCCGACGAGTTGCCGGATGACATCCTGCTCCTCGACTGGTGGTACGAGCCGAAGGACCGGTACGACTCGGTCGATCGCCTCAAGGAGACCGGTCGCCGCTTCTATGTCTGCCCCGGCACCTCGAGTTGGATCGCCCTCTACCCCCGGCTCGACAACGCGGTGAAGAACATCGAAGTCTTCGTCCGGGACGGTGTCGAGGCCGGGGCCGAGGGCATGCTGATGACGGACTGGGGGGACGGCGGGCACTACCAGCAGCTCTCCCACTCCTGGTACCCATACCTGTGGGCAGCGGAGTGCTCCTGGGGTGGGAGCGAGACGTCCCACGAGGCGTTCCAGCCCGCCCTCGGCCTACAGTTCTATGGTGACGCCTCGGGCGAACTGGTCCCCGCTCTCTTCCGCCTCGGCACGGCGATGAGCAACGACCTCTCGTGGAACGCCACCTGGAACACCGCGATGGCCCTGTGGGAGGAACCGCTCAACGGCCCGGTACGGGAATCGACCGGGATCGAGGTCACCGCGTCTGCCCTGTCGGCCGTGGTCGCCCTTGCTCCCTACCTGGGCCAGATCGCCGACGAGGGGATCCGTCACGACCTCGCCTTCACCCTCTATCAGATCACCTTCGCCGTCGAGAAGGTCGAGACCACCCGCTCCCTCCGCGACCTCCTCCCCCGCCTCGTCGCCGGGGGCCCCGACCAGGCGAACCTGGCGGAGATGGACCGCCTCATCGGCGTCTTGGCCGCCCAACGGGACGCCCTGGCGGCAATGGTCCGCGAGTTCACCGAGCGCTGGATGGCACAGGCCCGCCGCTCGGAGATCCGCGTCAACCTGGACCGCTTCCGTGGCCTCCAAGACCGCTACGACGCCGCGATCGCGTGGCTCGAAACCCAGCGTGCGGCGTATGTCGGCGGCGAAGCCGTCGACGGCTCCCTATCCACCTATGATGACGGCGGCTACGCTGTCCTCTGGCAAGAGAGCCGCCAGAACATCCAGCGCCTAATCGACGTCATCGGCTTCGACAACCTCCCCGAGGACATCAAGGGTTGGGTCGGCCGCATCCACCTCGACACCGCCGATGACGAGAGCGGAGCGGCCGCCTAACGACCGACCGCCGATGGTGCCCGCCCTGATCCACTGCGGGCACCATCGGCGAGACATGGGTTCTCAAGAGAACCGTCGCCCGCCGGTGCTCGGGTCGAGCGCCCATCGTGCGACACCTCGCCTTCAGAACCCCACCTAGCTCGGCACGACACCGCAAACGACCCGGGCGCAACCCAGTCTTACGACTCGGAGTCTGTGCCCGGACATGAATCGTTGTGGCCGTCGTGGACGCTTGACCACCGTTGCCGTGTCCTCCGGCCCGTTGATAGCGAGCCGCTACGAACGACCGAGCACAAGCAGACGTCACGTGGTCCGCGGGGGGATGCCAGATGAGCGAACTGCTGACACGGCGTAGGTTCCCTGAGGAGATCACTAAGGCGACCCCTATCGGTGGATCGCACCTATGGCGTGCGCCGCGGCGAGATGAGCCCCTAGCGGAGGTCCTGGCAAAGCCAGACACGTTCTCCGACTATCACCACGTCGATCTGGATGAGCGGGACATGACCCGGTCCAACATCGCGGTCGTCCGACTACCGGTCACGAGAACGGCCCGGTCCAGTCGCCACCGTGCTCGTCGGTGAGGTCGTCGGTCCGTCTATGCGGACCGACCGCACGACCGAACTCCGTCGGTATGACATCGCTGGCACCCCGTGGGTCGGCTCGTCGATCTAGCCTCCAAACTTGTCGAGCGCTTCACGGACCCGGACCTGACAGACTGCCCTGCTGATCACGGTAGCCGGACGTGGAGAAGCTCGATTTGGCCCCCGTGCCGCGAGTCGTGTAGGCCGTGAGGATGATCCCGGGTTGAACACGGACGTTCCACCCGCGGAAGGAAGCGTGAATCGGCTCATTGAAGACTGCCCAGTACCC
>CADCWH010000198.1 GCA_902806395.1 uncultured Thermomicrobiales bacterium
CCCACGCAGCGCCAACGTCTTGGTGATCGCCGCCGTCAACGTCGTCTTCCCGTGGTCCACGTGCCCGATCGTCCCCACGTTCAGGTGCGGCTTGTTCCGCTCGAACTTCTGCTTCGCCATGCCTTCGCTGTCCTTTCGTATCCGGCAGGGCACATCGCCCCGCCCAGTGGTGCCTTCGGCTCGTGTTAGGTCCGGTTCGCCTTGGCGACGAACTCTTCCGCCAGGTTCGGCGGCAGCGGCGCGTAGTGGTCGAACTGCATCGAGAACACCGCGCGACCCTGGGTCATCGACCGGAGGTCGGTGGCGTACCCGAACATCGTCGCGAGCGGCACGAACGCGCTCACGACCTGGGCCCCGGCTCGCTCCTCCATGCCCTGGATCTGGCCACGGCGCGAGTTCAGGTCACCGATCACGTCACCCATGAATTCGTCGGGGGTCACGGACTCGACTTGCATGATCGGTTCCAGGATCACCGACTTGCCGCGGCGGATCGCGTCCTTGAGGGCCAGCGAACCGGCGATCTTGAACGCCATTTCCGACGAGTCCACGTCGTGGTAGGAGCCGTCGACGACCGTTGCCTTGAGGTCCACGACCGGGAACCCAGCCTGTCCACCAGTGGCCATCGACTCCTGGATACCGGCGTTGATCGCCGGGACGTATTCCCGGGGGATCGAGGCGCCGACGGTCTTGTCTTCGAACTGGTAGCCGATGCCCCGCTCCTGTGGCGTGAACTCGACCACGCAGTGGCCGTACTGGCCCTTGCCGCCGGACTGGCGGACGTGGCGTCCTTCGGCCTTGACCGGGACGGTGATGGTCTCCTTGTAGGCGACCTGCGGCCGTCCGACGTTGGCGTCGACGCGGAACTCACGCATCATCCGGTCAACGATGACTTCGAGGTGCAACTCACCCATCCCGTCGATGACCGTCTGGGCCGTCTCTTCGATGGTCCGGACGCGGAAGGTCGGGTCCTCCTCGGCCAGGCGAACGAGTGCGGCACCCATCTTGTCCTGGTCGGCCCGGGTCTTGGGCTCGATCGAGACCGAGATCACCGGTTCGGGGAAGACGATCGACTCCAGGATCACCGGCGCGGCCTGGTCGCTGAGGGTGTCACCGGTGAAGGTACTCTTCAGACCGATCACCGCGCAGATGTTGCCGGCCCGCACCTCGGAGATCTCCTCCCGGGTGTTGGCGTGCATCTGGAGGAGGCGACCGACGCGCTCGCGGACCCCCTTGGTGGTGTTCTGCACGTAGCTGCCGGACTCCAGCGTGCCTGAATAGACCCGGATGAAGGCCAGCTTCCCGACGTGGGGATCGGTCGCGATCTTGAACGCGAGCGCCGAGAACGGGGCGGAGGGATCGACCTCGCGGGTGACGCTGTCACCGGTCCGGGCATCCTCGGCGACCACCGGCGGCACGTCCAGGGGAGAGGGCAGGTAGTAGTTGATGGCGTCCAGCATCGGTTGGACGCCCTTGTTCTTGAGGGCACTACCGCAGAGCACGGGGACCAGCGTGCTGGACAGCGTGGCGGCTCGCAGGCCGGCGCGGATCTCGGCGGGCGAGATCTCCTCGCCGTCGAGGTAGCGCTCCATCATCCCCTCGTCGTTCTCGGAGACGGCCTCGATCAATGCCATCCGAGCGGCCTCGACCTCGTCGGCCATGTTGGCCGGGACGGCGACGCGCTCGATGTTCTGGCCGAGGTCATCGTGGTAGATGATTGCCTCGCGGTCGATCAGATCGACCACGCCGAGGAAGTTCGACTCGGCACCGATCGGCAACTGCACCGGGATCGGCTTGGCCTTGAGGCGGTCGACGATCATGTCCAGGGTCCGCTGGAAATTGGCCCCGGTGCGGTCCATCTTGTTGATGAAGCAGAACCGCGGCACACCGTACTTGTCGGCCTGCCGCCAGACGGTCTCCGACTGCGGCTCGACGCCGGCGACGGCATCGAAGACCACGACACCGCCGTCGAGGACGCGGAGGGACCGCTCCACCTCGACGGTGAAGTCGACGTGGCCCGGGGTGTCGATGATGTTGATCCGGTGATCCTGCCAGAAGCAAGTCGTGGCGGCCGAGGTGATCGTGATCCCTCGCTCCCGCTCCTGGATCATCCAGTCCATCGTCGCGGCGCCCTCGTGGACCTCGCCTGGCCGGTGGACGCGGCCGGTGTAGAAGAGGATGCGCTCGGTCGTGGTCGTCTTACCGGCGTCGATGTGGGCGATGATGCCGATGTTGCGCGTCCGCTCCAGCACCCGCTGCACATCCGACATGGCGGGCTTACTGATCGTGCTGGTACTCATCCCTGCTGTGAACCCTTCGATAAAGAGGCGTGAATGACGTGGGCGTCAGGACGGCCCTGGCGAGGGCCGAGTCGATGCGGCGGGGGAGCAGCGCCGCCCCCTCCCGGGGGACGGGTGGCGTCACGCCCCGCCGCGCGACGCCCCGGGGCGAGAGACTTAGAAGCGGTAGTGCGAGAAGGCGCGGTTCGCCTCGGCCATCCGGTGGGTGTCCTCACGGCGCTTGATGGTCGCGCCGGTCCCGTTGAAGGCGTCGAGCAGCTCGTTGGCCAGCTTCTCCGACATCGACTTGCCGTTGCGGGAGCGTGCGGAGGTCAGGAGCCAACGGATCGCCAGCGACTGGCGGCGGGTGCCCTCGATCTGCACCGGGACCTGGTAGGTCGCTCCGCCGACCCGGCGAGGCTTGACCTCGAGCACCGGGGTGGCGTTGTAGACCGCCTGCTCGAAGACCTCCAGGGGCGGGCGTCCGGTGCGCTCCTGAATCAGGGTCAAGGCGTTGTACATGATGCGCTCGGCGAGACCCTTCTTCCCCCGTTCCATGATCTTGTTGATGAACCGGGCGACCAGTTCACTGTTGTAGACCGCGTCCGGGGTCAGGACCCGCCGTTGGACTTTCGCTCGCCTTGGCATGACCGTCTCGCCTCCATCACTCGTCCACTCGCCGCGTCGTCGTCACGTTGTCCCGACCCACTGAGGCCGGTCGATGCACATCTCGGGATGAGACCGGATCACCATCCCCGATTGGCCTGGGCGTCAGACACACGAAAGAGCGGTCAACGTCCAAAAGACGTCTGGCCGCTCCTCGTTGCCTGTTCGCTCAGATCCGCCGGGGCGGTGACACCACCGACGCCGTCCCTGGCCAAGGGCCAGACCGGACGTCACGCCTTCTTAGGTGCCTTGGTTCCATACTTGGACCGAGCCGATTTTCGGTTATCCACGCCGCGGGCATCCAGGGTGCCCCGGACGATGTGGTAGCGAACGCCCGGCAGGTCCTTGACCTTGCCGCCTCGCACCAGCACCACCGAGTGCTCCTGCAGGTTATGCCCCTCGCCCGGGATGTACGCGGTGACCTCCAACTGGTTGGTCAGGCGGACACGGGCGATCTTGCGCAGTGCCGAGTTCGGCTTCTTCGGCGTCATCGTTCGGACTTGGGTGCAGACCCCGCGCTTCTGAGGGGAGTTCGTCCCCTTCCGCAGTCGACCGGCGTACCGGCCCACGGCGTTGTTGGTGAAGCCCAGTGCTGGCGCCTTCGTCTTCTTATCGACGCGCTTACGGCCCTTACGAACCAACTGATTGATCGTCGGCACGAAAAGCTCCTAACCGGGCGGGAGGCTTGCGCGAACCGTGCTCTGCCCGTCGAGACGAAGGTGTCCCGACCGACAGCTGCGGCGCCACCCGCCGCGTGAGGACAACCCTCACACGCGCGTCCGACCTCTGCCGGACACAAGGGGAGATTATACGGCTCGCGTGACCCTTCGTCAAGACCCGCGCGCCGCCGTAGCCGGCGAACAGACGGGGGATGCGACGCCGGGTGCCGGGCCGTTACACTCGCCACACCAGGTGGCGATTTGCGGGGCCTCGTCTCTCGATCCGCTCTCTCCACCCAGTATACCCATCGCGCGCCGCACGGCCACCCGGGACCCCGGCCACGACGACTGATGAGGGATTCCGTGACGACCGGGACCGTTCTGACGGCGGTTCGGCGTGGCTGGACGCGCATCGCTGGCGACGACGAGCACGACCTGTTGATCAACGACCGGCCGGACACCCCCGTGCCTTGGACCGGAGTCGTCCGCTCCAGCATGCGGTCGCTCTACCGAGGCCACGCCGTTGAATGGGCCGCCGCATTGGCCTGCTACGGAGTGTTGTCATTCTTTCCGCTCCTGATTGGGTTGGCGGTCCTCTCGGCGACGGTGGTCGACCTCGAGTGGGCGGTGGCACGGGCGGGAGACCTGCTGAGCCAGATCCTCCCGGAGGGGGAGCGGGAGGTGGAGCAAATCATCTCCGGCGCCGCTGAGAACCGGAGGAGGGTCGGGCTCCTGTCGGTGGTCGCCCTGCTCGTGCCCGGGCGACGGGTGTTGGGGGCGTTGACGACTGCCCTGAACCGGATGTCGGAGACCGACGAGCGGACCGACCCACTCAAGCGCCGGGCAGCGGTGGAGATGGCCCTCTTCGCTATGCTCGCGCTCCTGTTCATGGCCGCGCTCTTCTCGGGACCGGTGCTCGAGGCGGCTCTCGCGGCGGCCGGCGTGGCACCGGGGCCGCGCGATCCCGTCTACGCCGCCTTGCGGTTCCTGATCACCGCCGTGGTCGTCTGGGGGCTGCTCCTCACCGTCTACCTCGTCGTTCCGCGGGGACGGCGACGCTGGAGAGCGGCGGCGGCCGGGGCGACAGTGGCGACGATCCTCTTCCTGATCGCCCGGAGCGGTTTTACCGTTGCGCTGAAGCTCCTCGGGGACGCCATCGCCGCGATCTATGGCCCGATCGAGGTGGCGGCGCTCCTGCTCATCTATGGGTGGTACGCCAGCCTGATCCTGCTCGCCGGTGGCACGTTCGCGGCCCACGTCAAGGTGCTGCGAATCGAACCGGCCGAGCGCGCCCAGATGGGGAGTCCAGCGCCGATATCCAGTCCGGGACGCTGAAGTGATGGGCCATGGGGGCACCGAGGATGGCCTGCCCGCCTTCACGGCCCGGACCGACATGGTCGATGGGCTGGCGATCTTCTCTCGAGTGCCTCGCAGGCAGCCAGCCGGACCATGTCCCACCGTGGTCATTATCCATGGCCTCTCGATCTCCAGTCGGTACGAACTCCCAGCCGCCCGACGCCTGGCCCGAACATGCCGCGTCTACGTGCCGGACCTCCCGGGGTATGGCTACAGCGACGATCCGCCGGAGATTCCCCCGATCACCGATCTTGCCGATTGGATGTGCCGGTGGGTCGATGCGGTCGGTCTCGATGAGGTTACCCTGGTAGGTAACCCCCTCGGGG
>CADCWH010000199.1 GCA_902806395.1 uncultured Thermomicrobiales bacterium
AACTCCAGGCCGACTGCCTGGCGGGCGCCTACATGGCGACCACGGTCGAGCGGGGCATCTTCGACCCGGCCGACATCGAGGGGCTGGCGGGATTGTTCCGGGAATTCGGGGACGACACCGTCCCCGGATTCTGGGACGAGGGCGGGTACGAGGAATCCCACGGCACCGGCCAGCAGCGCTCGACCCTGTTCCGTCGCGGCATGCTCGCGGGCGTCGGCGCATGCGGCCTCGGGACGGGGTAGGGGAACCTCGTTAGGTCCCAGTCAACGCCCGAACAGCGGACCGCGCATTCCCGACCCAGCGCGGGCGTTCAGCCCACCGTCCGCCTCGCCGTAACGACGCCCGTGTTCATGCCGACCCAGTTCAGGCCGCCGAAGAACCGGGCGTGTTCGATCTTGACGCAGCGGTCCATCACCACGTCCAGGCCAGCCTCGCGAGCGCGGGTTGCGGCCTCCTCATTGACGATGCCGAGTTGCATCCAGAGGACCTTGGCCCCGGCGTCGATCGCCTCGTCCGCGATCCCGGGCAGGGCGTCCGGGCGGCGGAAGACGTCGACGATCTCCAGGGGACCCGGCACGTCGGCAAGGGTTGCGTAGACCGGGCGGCCAAGGATCGTCTCGCCGGCGTATTTTGGGTTGACCCCGACCACGTCATAGCCCTCGGCCAGCATGTAGATCGCCGCGAAGTGGCTCGGTCGCATCGGGTCGGCCGATAGCCCGACCATCGCGATCTTCCTGTAGGTCGTCAGGATGCGGAGGCGCTCGTAGGCGCTCGCCGTCACTGCCCCGGGTTCCGCCACGATCATGCCCCCATCCCGTCCGATGCCTTGGCGAACTCCCCCTCGTCCACCACGTCGTCACCGGTCACGACCCCGCCAGCCGGGACCAGCTCAGGGGAGTCGGAATGGCCGTCCCGGGCGCTGAGGCGCAGGGCGCGGTCGAGGTCCCAGCAAATATCATCTGGGTCCTCTAGGCCGACCGAGATACGGACCAGGTCCGGGTCAACGCCCGCGGCAACCTGCTGCTCGTCGCTCAATTGCTGGTGGGTGGTGCTGCCGGGGTGGATGATCAGGGTCTTGGCGTCGCCGATGTTGGCCAGGTGGGAGACGAGGCGCAGGCCGTCGACGAACCGCTTGCCAGCCTCCCTGCCCCCCTTGACCCCGAAGGTGAAGACGGCACCTGCCCCGTTCGGCAGGTAGCGGGCGGCGAGGTCACGGTATGGGCTGTCGGGCAGGGTGGGGTAGCGGACCCAGGTCACCATGGGGTGGTCGGCGAGGAAGCGGGCCACCCGCTCGGCGTTGCGGGTGTGACGCTCCATCCGGACCGGCAGCGTCTCCAGGCCCTGGAGGAACAGGAAGCTGTTGAACGGGCTGAGCGCCGGACCGATGTCGCGCAGCGTTTCGACCCGGGCCTTCATCAGATAGCCGTAGACGCCGAAGGTCTCCATGAAGCTGATGCCGTGGTAGCCGGGGGAGGGGTCGACCAGGCCGGGGAAGTTACCATTGTCCCAGGGGAAGCGCCCCGACTCCACGATCACGCCGCCGATTGCCGTGCCGTGGCCGCCGATGAACTTGGTCGCCGAGTGGACCACGATGTCGGCCCCGTGGTCGATCGGCCGGCAGAGGTAAGGCGTGGTGAAGGTGCTGTCGATCATCAGTGGGATGCCGGCCTCGTGAGCGATGTCGGCCACCGCCCGGATGTCGAGGACATCGATGCGAGGGTTGCTGATGACCTCGGCGTAGACGACGCGCGTCTTCGGCGTGATCGCGCGGCGGAAGTTCACCGGGTCCGCTGGGTCGACGAAGACGACATCGATCCCCCAGCGCCGCAGCGTGATGTCGAACTGGGTGAAGGTGCCGCCGTAGAGCGTACCGGACGACACGATCTGGTCACCGGGGTTGAGCATCGTTGTCAGGGCGACGAACTGGGCGGCCTGGCCGGAACCCACGGCGAGTGCGCCGACGCCGCCCTCCAAGGCCGCGATCCGCTCTTCGAAGGCGGCGGTGGTCGGGTTCATGATCCGGGTGTAGATATTGCCGAACCGCTGCAGGGCGAAGAGTTCCGCCGCGTGGTCGCTGTCCTCGAAGACGAACGAGGTCGTCTGGTAGATGGGCATCGCCCGCGCCCCGGTCACCGGGTCCGGCCGCTGTCCGGCATGCACCGCCAAGGTGTCGAATCCGTAGGCGTGGTCGTCCTCGTCCCCGGGTAGGACCACGTTCGCTCCAGACCCGTTCGGGGAGACCGAATGGCCATCCTGAGGCGCTGGATGAGACAAGAACTCCGGTTGCCCGTCCACCACAATCTCCCTGAGACCGTCCTGTCGTCTGCCGACTACCGACTGCCGTCTCCGTATTCTTGACATTGTTGATCCTATCCGATATGTTCTCTGACAGACAACCAAATACGCACCACCTCATCCAGAGGGGCAGAGGGAACGGCCCGATGAAGCCCCAGCAACCCTGAGACCGGCGATGGTCTCGCGGGTGCTAATTCCGACAGGATGGTCCTGGC
>CADCWH010000200.1 GCA_902806395.1 uncultured Thermomicrobiales bacterium
CCAGTTGATCGGGGTCCGGACTTGGCTCAGCTGCCGCAGCAGCGCCTTGTCCCTGATGACGATCAGGTGCCAGGGCTGGGTGTTGCGGGAGCTGCCGGTCCAGCGGGCGATCTCGAGCAGCTGGGTCAGGATCTCCTCGGGCACGGCGTCCGGTCGGTACTGCCGCGCCTGGCGGACGGTGCGGATCTCCTCGAGGACCTGGTCGGTGCTCCGCGCGTCGCTCATCGTGGTGTCTCCCCGACGTAAACCAGACGCCGTCTGCCCGACGGCCACGAGGAGTCATCATAACGGTAGAGTGGGCGGGCTCGTGGGCCAAGGCTCGTCAAGGCCCGGGTCAGCGGAAGATGGGCCGGTGCACGGGGCCCACATCGGCCGAGGACGGCCGTCAACCCCTGGAGGATGATGGTGCTTCGCTCGGGGGTCACGGTCGCGGCGCTGCCGAGCGGCAGGGCGCGGCTCCACCGCGCGCCCGCGTCCCACGCGCTCAGTGCGGGCGTCCCACCGCTCCCGCGCTATTCGTAGCGAAGCGCCTCGGCCGGTGCGATGCGGCTGGCCTGGGCCGCTGGGATCCAGGTCATGAGCAGGGAAACACCGATCGTGGCGACCAGGACGATGCTGATGAACGCCCATGGCACCCCGAATGCAGCTCCCTCTGGGCCGACCCCCTCGCTCCGGAACAGGTTGTACGCGGTAATCAAGCCGAGGACCGTGCCGACCACGACGCCCAGGAGCACGACGAACGCCGCCTCGATCAGGAATGTCAGCGACACGAGCGATTTCTGGAAGCCCAGCGCCCTGAGCATACCGATCTGTTGGCGTCGCTCCACGATCCCGCGGAACGCCACGACACCGATCGCCGCGATGCCTACGACCAGTCCGAGCCCAAAGAAGCTGTTCATGATGGTCAGCACGCCCGTGTAGAAGCGCTGTTCTTCGACCTGTTGGTCTCGGATCGATGTCGCCTGGACGCCGCGCGTGAGGAGGGCCGCCTCCACCTCCCGCGCGACCTGTCCCGCCTGGTCTGGATCGTGAAGGGCGAGGTAGTGGGTTAATTCGGCGGGCTCGGGGTAGACGCGAGCTATCGTCGCCTGGGCCGTGTAGAGGCCCCAGAAAGCGATTCGGCTGTCGATGATCGCGATGATCTTGGCCGGTCGGGGCTCACCGGTCACCGGGTCTTCGAGTTCGATCTCGATCGGGCGAAAACCCTGATCGCCGGCGGTGATCGTGGTCAGGGCGAATCCGTCCTCGCCACCGCCGTAGTCTTCGTCCTGGATCGAGAAGGAATCGCTGACCACGACGTTGGGCTCGGTCAACAACGCTTCGAGCACCGCCGCGTCAGTCTCGTAGCCGGCCGCCCGCTGCTGGAAGACGAGAGTGCTTCCTCGGACGAAATCGTCATCCATGCCATAGATCACCTGCTTCTTCCAGGGTCCCGTGCCCACCATCCGGACGTGGGACGCGACCGGGTTCGGCGTCGTCATCGTCCCGGTTGCCCTGACATCGCTCAGGTCTACGCCGCGGTCGCGTAGGGTCGTCTCGAAATCGTCGATCGGGTTGGCGGTGCTGGCCTCGGCCTGGACATGCCAGCCCGCGCTCGCCTCATCGCCGACCGAGAGGGTGGCGAAGTTCGACATCATGGTCGTCATCATGACCAAGGCGAAGATGATGAGGCTGAACATGGCCATCGTCATGCCCATTCGGCCCGGTGCCAGGCGGGGATAGGCGAGCGCGGTCCGCACAGCCGGCAGCCATCCCCGAAACACGCCGCCGATGCGCGAGACACTGGCGAGGAGCAGGTCGAGGTTATTGACGACGAGGACCGTCGCCGCGATCACCAGGGAGATCCCGGCGCCGAAGAACATCTCAAAGCCGCTTTCGTACTCACCGAAGATGCGCCGCGAGGCCGCTTCTGGCATCAACCACAGGGTGAGGATCCACAGACCAACGCCCGTGAAAATCGGTCTGCCGGGGAGACCCGCGAAACGCAGCACCAGCGCGAGGCCGAACGGCAAGACGCTCAGTCCCACGTAGAACGGAAACGCCTGTCCGCCGCGTGCACCGAGCACGGTCATCGCCCCGCCGGCGAGCAGCAGGAGTATTGCCCAGGCAAGCGTGCCCTTCTTGCGCGCGCGGACCGTCACGTCCGGAACATCGCGAATGGCGGCGACCACGTTGAGGCGACTGACCTTCCAGGAAGCGGCCAGCATGGTCAGGGAGGTCACCACCACACCGAGGCTGTAGCTGATGACCAGGCTCTGCGGCCGGATTCGCTGCTCGATCTCCACCTCGCCGCCAAACATGGTCAGAAACAAGCGGAGGATGCCTGCGGAGAGGACGACCCCGAGGAGCGCCCCGACGATTCCCGAGGGCAATGCATAGCCGGCGCCCTCCGCCATGAACTGTTCGATGAGCTGTCGCCGCTGCGCGCCGAGCGCTCGGGTCATGCCCATCTCCGGGCGGCGTTCGGCGGCGAGCATCGTGAAGATCAGGACGATGAGCAGCACACCCGCCGCGACGGAGAACAAGCTCAAGACCAGGAAGATGCCGGTCATCCCCTGGGCCATTCCCTCGGCCTCGGCGAGACCGTCCTGCTTGATCGCCGCCACGCCGGCCGGTTGGCCGACCAATGCGCCGTTCAGCATCTCCACGACACCGTCGGTGCGTTCCACACCATCGGTGACGTCACCGCGGTTGGAAACCATGATCAGGCTGAGGCGATGTGGCTGACCAGTCAACTCCTGGACCCGGTCGAGCGGCATGACGATCCCCGGGAGTGGCCGCGTCTCCAGGTAGCCGGGATAGCGGGCGCCACTGACCATGGACTCGGTCGCGATGGCGGCTACGGTGAATGTTATTGGCGCGTTGTCGTGATAGACCATGACGGTGTCGCCAGCGACGGCACCGAGGGCTTCGGCCGCCCGCTCGTTGACCACGACCTGACCGGCCGGCAACGTGATCAGGTCGATGGGTGATCCATCGGGGCCTCGCAGGCCACCCAACGGTGCCAGCCGGGTCGGGTCGACACCGGAGAGCACCACCCGGGGTTCACTGAGGTTCCGGGTCACGTTGACCACCGGCACCACCACGTCGAGTGCCGGCAGGACGCCGTCGACATCTGTGCCGCCTGCGACTGCCGCGTCGATGATGGTCAGGATCTCATCGTCGATCGTGGTCGAGAGGGCGTCACCCGGCTCGCCCGCGCCATCCCGGCCGTAGACGACCAATTCGTCGACATGGCCGAAGAGCGCGAAGACGTGGAGTGTCCCGGAGCGCTGCAGGGCATCCCCGCTGTTGAGGGCCGCCGAGATCAGCAGTGTCGAGAGCATCAAGCCCAGGACGATCAGCACGCTCTGCGCTGGCCGCCGGGGGATGTTGCGCACCCCGAGCTTGAAGATGACTGGTCGTCGCCACGCTACCCATCCGAGGGCTGACAGGCAGATGGCCAAGAGACCCAGCAGGATGAACATGATGCCCGTCGTCGGGACGCCGAAGATCTCCTCCATGTCAGTCCCCGACCCCCGCGACCAGCGTCGTCAGCTGTCGGTCCCGCACCGCGCCCTGATGCTCCTCCGCGACGATGATGCCGTCGTGCATCCGCACGATCCGGTCGCACTGCGCCCCGACGCCCGGATCGTGGGTGACCACGACCAGCGTCAAGCCCGCCCGCGCGTTCAGCTCCCGCAGCAACGACAGGATCTCCGTTGCCGTCACCGAGTCCAAGGCTCCCGTCGGCTCGTCGGCCCAGACGATGGCTGGCTCGTTGACCAGTGCTCGGGCGATGGTCACCCGCTGTCGTTGGCCCCCGCTCAACTCCGCCGGCCGGTGCCCAACCCAGTCCCCCAAGCCCACGCGATCCAGCGCACTCAGTGCCTGTTCTCGGGCCACCTTCGGTCGCACCCCGGCGACCAGGAGCGGCAGTTCGACGTTCTCGACCGCGTTGAGGACCGGCAACAGGTTGTAGACCTGGAAGATGAAGCCCATCCGTGTCGCCCGCATCGCGGTCCGGTGCCGGTCGGAGAGCGTGGTCAAGTCCCGCCCTTCCAACCGCAGCTCACCCCGGTCGACCGTGTCGAGGCCTGACAAGCAATTGAGCAAGGTCGTCTTGCCGCAGCCAGACGGCCCCATCACCGCCACCATCTCCCCTCGGCCGACCGCGAAGTCGACGCCTCGTAATGCGTGAACCCGCGACGTCCCGGTGTCGTAGGTCTTACTGACGTCGCGGGCCTCGATCATGAACGTCGGCGGGGAGCCGGCGGTTCCCGAATCCCTACGGGTACGATGTGCTGTCAGTCTCAACATGATGATTTCCTATCCAGTAGGTCATCGTGGCGGGTCGGCCCGCGCACGGCTTCGTCGTGCTCCGGGCATTCCTGGCTGGCAGTCAGTACGGCGCGAGGGGAGTTTTCAGGGATCGAGATGCGCCGAGTGGCTGATCGACGGTCGGGGTGACGGTGTGACCGTCCAGCCCACGCTCAGAGCATGACGGCCGCGAGAGAGGAGGCGGGTTGGGGCTGGACGATGGACGCTCCAGCCCCGATCCCCGCTAGCCGGCAAGTGCCTGCTCGTAGCGCGCGTTGACCGTCTGCCAATTGACGGTGTTCCACCAGGCGGTGAGGTAGTCCTTCCGCTTGTTCTGGTACTTGAGATAGTAGGCGTGCTCCCAGACGTCGATGCCCAGGATCGGTGCGGGTCCGCCTTCCATCACCGGGTTGTCCTGGTTCGGCGTGCTCGTTATCTCCAGCTTCCCGTCGGTGCCGATCGTGACCCACGCCCATCCGGAGCCGAACCGCCCCAGCCCAGCGGTGGTGACCGCGTCCTGGAAGGCGATGAAGTCCCCGAAACTGGCGGAGATCGCTTCGGCGACCGGGCCGGTCGGCTCACCGCCGCCGCCAGGTCCCATAAGTTCCCAGAACAGGGTGTGGTTGACGTGTCCGCCGGCATTGTTGCGGACCGCACCGCGCTTATCTTCGGGGACCTGATCAAGGTTTCGGATCAGCTCGTCGGCGCTCATGGCATGGAGGTCCGGCAAGTCAGCGACGGCCTTGTTGAGGTTGTCGACATAGGCTTGGTGGTGCTTGTCGTGGTGGATCTGCATCGTCTGGGCGTCGATGTGGGGTTCGAGCGCCGCATAGTCATACGGCAGCGGCGGCAAGGTGAACGGTCCGGTCGGCGTGGCCGGTGTCGGTGTGGCCGGTGCCGGCGTCGCCTGAGCGGTGCTCCCCTTGGCCGTGCCGCCGAGTCGCGGCACGGTCACCAGCACGGCCCCGGCCCCGCCGGCGGCGAGTCCACCGATGATGCCCCGCCGTGAGATTGTTTGCCTCATGATCCCATCCATCATCTACGGCTCCTCATCATGACGAACGCGATGCGGCGCGCTAGACGGGTCGCATCGCGTTCTGCTGGACATCCGCTGTGGCCTACGGGCAAACGCCCTTGCCGACGCTGACCGGGTTGCTCGGGTTGACGAATGCCACCATGCCCGGCTGGCCCAGGTGGACGTTCGTATGGAACTGATGGAACCCCGCTTCGCCTTGGCCCTGCTCGGTCTGGCCACTCGCGATGTCGATGACGCAGGTGCCGGGGGTGTCCAGGTAGTGCTCGTGTGAGGCGGAGACCGGTGCCGCGATGGCGATACCCAGCGCGACCGCGCTTCCGACCACGAGCGTCTTCAATGCCTTCATTTGGTCAACTCCTTCGATGTTGGTGTTGAGCGGATGTTCGAGCCGTGATCCGGCGCGGTATCGGCCGCGTGACGAGCAGCGGACCTTTGGGGTCGCAGTCCTGCTCCCGGAGCGGCCACGCAAAAAGCGTGGATCGTCGAAGTCTTCACCTCCTTCGCGTGAGATGGTGGGCGTCGCCCGTTGTCAGGGACATCCGCGCCATGCGTGGGTTGCTTCCCGGATGACTCGGTCGCGGACGTACCGTCTGTCCAAGTCGTCATAGGCGAGATTAGCGAGCCGCCGTCCGCCGATCGTTACGGTGAGCGCTACGACGGACGAGCATTGCGGTGACGTGGTGGTGCGGGCACAATGCCTCGTTGATCGGTCAGGGAGGAGATCGTGTCTGGGACTGCGCTGCTCTTGCTCGGGTCGCCGCGCATCGAGCGCGATGGAAATCTCGTCGAGGTCGATACCCGAAAGGCGTTGGCACTCGCGGCGTACCTAGCGATGACGCGGCAGCGTGTCAGCCGGGACACGCTGGCCGCGTTGCTCTGGCCTGATTCCGACGATTCCCGCGCCGCGCTGCGTCGCACCCTCTCGGTCCTCAATAAGGCCCTCGGCGAGGGTGGCCTGACGACAGACCGAGAGCATGCTGGCCTGAACTGGGAAGGTGATGTCTGGATCGACGTCGATCGTTTCCGCGGTCTGCTCGTCGAGTGCCGGACACACGGTCATCCCCATGGCGAGGCGTGTGACGCATGCCGCGGCCCGCTCGAGGACGCTGTCGCGCTCTACCGCAACGATTTCCTGGCCGGATTCAGCCTGCGAGACAGTCCAGAGTTCGACGACTGGCAGTTCTTCCAGGCCGAGGGTCTGCGCCAGGAGCTGGGCAGTGCCCTGGAACGACTGACACGCCTGCTCGCTGCGCAGGGGCAGTTCGAGGCGGCGATCGGTCACGCCCGGCGTTGGCTGGCATTGGACCCACTCCACGAACCAGCACACGGCGTCCTCATGGAGCTGTATGCACGGTCCGGTCAGCAGGCCGCGGCTCTGCGTCAGTACCAGACGTGTGTCCGGGTCCTGGCCCAAGAACTGGACGCCCCGCCGCTCGCGACCACGACCCAGCTGTACCAGGCAATCAAGGAGAACCGCGCGCCCTCGCCCCACACGTTGCCATCCCCGGTGCGGCGCGAACGTGGAGGCGACATCCCGGTCGCCTCGCCGACTCCCGCTCAACCACCACGTCCGAACGCCTCGCTCGTGGGGCGTTCGGTGGAGTGGGAAGCGCTCCACGCGGCGTATGCCGCGGCTAACGCCGGGGCTCATATCGTCGTCTTAGAAGGGGAAGCCGGGATTGGGAAGACACGCCTGGCGGAGGAGTTCCTGGCTCACGTCGCGGCCAGCGGTGCGGTCACACTGGCTACCCGCTCCTACGAGGGGGAGATGGGCCTGGCCTACGGCCCGTTCGTCGAACTCCTGCGCGCCGCCACCTGGGTGCTGGAACGCCAGGGCAGGTTGACGTCCGTCCCTCCCCAGGCGCGGGACGAGGCCGCTCGCCTGTTGCCTGACCTGGCCGTCCGAAGCCATGACGCGCCCTTGCCGCTCGACACGCCGGGTGCTCAGACCCGGTTCTTCGAGGGCGTCTGCCAGGTGCTGTTGGCGGCACGTCAGGGTGGGCTGCCCCTGGTGCTCTTCTTCGATGATGCACAGTGGGTCGATGGTGCCTCTCGTCAACTGCTGGGCTACCTGGCGCGACGTGTCCACGACCAGCCTCTCTGTTTCCTCCTGGCCTGGCGGGGTGAGGCGGCCCACTCCGATCATGCGCTTCACCGCTTGCTTGCGGACGCCCAGCGTACCGGCACGCTCACCGTCATCCGACCATCTCGCCTGAGCCGGACCGATGTCGACGAACTGGTGGCGTCGCTGGCGATCTCCGTGCCGACCGAGGGAGGGGCGGAGAATGGCGGGTCGGCGCTGCCCGGAGAGCTCGGACGGCGACTATTCGACGAGACGGAAGGGGTCCCGCTTCTCCTCCATGAGTATCTGGCGGCGATCACGACCGGAGTGCTCGTCGTCGACGAGCTGGGGTGGGATGTGCCCGGTGGCGTGCAGACCATGCTCCGGTCGCGGGTCGCACGTGTGGGGGAGCCGGCTCGGCACACCCTCGCCGTCGCGGCGACCATCGGGCGGTCGTTTGACTTCGATACGTTGCAGGCGGCGAGCGGCCGTGACGAGGAGACCACCATCGCGGCGCTGGAAGATCTCATCGCCCGGGGGGTCGTGGAGGAGCGCGCGGGGCAGGTTCGAACCGGCTCGCCGACCTATGATTTCAGCCATGACAAACTGCGGGAACTCGTCTACCGGGAGACCAGCCTCGCCCGGCGGCGGCTCCTCCACCGACGCGTCGCGGAGGCGCTCGTTAGTCGAGCGCGGCTCGGTGGCGATGCCGCCCAGATCGCCCACCACTTCCACGCGGCCGGACAGGATCGGGAAGCCGCCGCGTCCTTCGCACAAGCTGGCGAATATGCTCGCGCCCTCTTCGCCAACGCGGAAGCGCTGACTCACTTCCGGTCCGCCCTAGACCTCGGGCATCCGGACCAACGCATGCTGTTTGAGGCGATCGGGGACATGCAGACGCTGCTCGGGGAATACGGTGACGCGTTGGCGCACTATGAGTCGGCGACCGTGGGGACCACGCCTCTTGACCAGGCCAGGGTGGAGCGGAAGCGAGCCGACGTCTATCACCGGCGTGGGGAATGGGAACGGGCCGACGGGCATCTCGAGACCGCCCTCATGGCGCTCGGCGAATCCGGTCCCGATGCCGAACGGGCCCGGCTGCACTCCGATCGCGGCCTCCTCAAGCACCGACTGGGGCAACCTGCCGAGGCCCTCGCACTGGCGGAGAACGCTCTCCAGCTCGCCGAGACGGCCAAGGACCCACGGGCACTGGCCCACGCCCATAATGTGCTCGGCATCCTCGCCACTGACCGTGGGGATTTCGACGCGGCTCGGCAGCACCTCGGCTGGAGCGTCGATATGGCGGGGCAGGCGGACGACCCGGAGTTTCGCACCGCCGCGCTCAATAACCTCGCGCTCGCCCACCAAGCTGCCGGCGAGACCGAGCGCGCTCTGGAACTGGCCGAGACTGCTCTCGCCTTGAGCA
>CADCWH010000201.1 GCA_902806395.1 uncultured Thermomicrobiales bacterium
ACCCGATCTGGGTAGCGTAGGGCGTATTCCATCCCGATGCAGGCGCCGAACGAGTGGCCCAGGACGGCGACCCTTTCGACCCCCAGGTGAGCTCGCAGCAGGTCGGCGTCCTCGACCCAGCGGTCGAGGGTGAGGTCCCCCACCGGTGGCCGGTCGGATCGCCCGTTCCCCCGGTGGTCGTAGTAGACCAGACGTAGGACGTCGCCCAGCGGGTCAAGACTCTTTTCCAGGTAGGTGTGGTCGAGACCGAGGCCGCCGTGCATGACGAGGCATGGGATGCCCGAGCCGCGCTCGCGGTAGAACAGCCCCGTCTCCTTTGGTCTCGCCTCCCGATACGTCATTTCGTGCTCCCGATCACCCACCCAAATTCGTTGACGGAGAGTCCACCCTAGAGAACGATGTGAAGCCAATCCCTCGGATGATTCCCGGTACACATCCCGGATGCGAGAGCCCGTGTCGCCGGAGCGACGGCCATGACGACGGTGATGTCGGACGCTTGGCTTCATGACGGCGGTATCCCGCGACAATTCGCGTCCGCCGCCTAGGGCCGATTCACGTTTCTACGCTCCATGCGACACCGCGTTCGAATGACGCACCGTGTTCACCGCCACACGCAACGCCTCCGCCGCGTCCCGGGCTCGATGATCGAAGTCCGGCCCTTCACCGGCATATGTGATCGACCGGGAGGCCGAGACGAGCAGACCCCGACCCCTAGCGTCAAGGCCGGCTCGGACGGCGGCTTCCAGGTCGCCGGCCTGGGCGCCGACGCCGGGGAGGAGGATCGGAACGTTCGGGGCGATAGCCCGGACTCGGGCCAGGTCGGTTGGGTAGGTGGCCCCGACGACCAGGCCGGGTGTCGCAGGGTAGTGGTCGGCCCATCCAGCGACGCGCCGGGCCAGCGTCAAGTAGAGCGGTTCCATTTCATCTCGGCGGTCCGATGCCGGGGCGGTAGTGATCGGCAGGTCTTGGAGGTCACCACTGCCGGGATTGCTGGTCTTGCAGACCACGATCACGCCCCGGCCGGGAGCGGTCAGGAACGGCTCAAGGCTGTCCTCGCCGAGGTAGGGGTTGACGGTGATGGCGTCGAAGTCCCATTCCGCAAAGTAGCCCCGAGCGTAGGCGGCGGCCGTACTGCCGATGTCGCCCACTTTGCAGTCGAGGATCACCGGGATGTTCGCCGGGATCAGGCGCCGCGTCTCGACCAGGGCGGCCAGACCGTCGATACCGAAGGCCAGATAGAATCCCAAGTTCGGCTTGTAGGCGCAGACGAGGTCTGCCGTTGCCTCGATGATGGCGGCGTTGAAGCGAACCAGGCTCCCGGTCACGTCACGTGGGTCCCAAGCCGAGCCCGGGAAGCGGGACTGGTCCGGGTCCAGTCCGACGCAGATGAGGCTGTCGTTGCGCGTGACCGCCGCGTCGAGCGTCGCGGCGAAGTCGACCGCTGGTGTCTCCCGCTCGCTTCGACCGGTGGAGATCGCCGTCACCATGTCTCGTCCCTCCCTTTGCACCCATCGTAGGGGGCGTCCGCCGGAGCGTCAAACGCGATCTGCCACGCCGCAAACTACTCCCTGTAAGGTCCCGAGACATTGGGATCGGTGTCTCGGCGCAGGTAGTTGGTGGTATTTGACGGCCGCGCCGGCCGGGGGCATGATAGGGTCACGAACGACACATCGAATGGCAGGTTCCGCCCATGGCAGACCCGCCGCTCGCCGATCTGAATCGGTCGACCATGGCGCCCCTGGCCGCGACAGCCAGCCAGGATCCGTTCGGCGTGCCCCTGCCTGTCCCGCTCACCTCCTTTGTGGGGCGGGAGCGCGAGGTCGCCGCGATCGCTGCGCTGATCCGCCGGGACGACGTGCGCCTCGTTACGTTGACGGGACCGGGCGGGGTTGGCAAGACGCGGCTGGCCTTGCGAGTCGTCGAGGAACTCCAGGGAGACTGGACGCACGGTATCGCGTTCGTCGACCTTGCGCCGATCGCCGTGCCGGATCTCGTCGCCCCGACGATCGCCGCTGCTCTCGGGTTACGAGAAACCGGAGCGAGGGAAGTCGCCGAGCGGTTGCTGGATGCCCTGCGGGACCGGCCCCTCCTCCTCGTGCTCGACAACTTCGAGCAGGTCGTCGAGGCCGCTCCCCTGGTCATGCGGCTCCTGCTCGGTTGTCGCCGGGTCAAGATCATCGTCACCAGCCGAATCGCCTTGCGACTCTCGGGTGAACGGGTGTTCATCGTCGAGCCTCTTGCGCTCCCCGACCATGACGAGCGTCAGGGGTTACCGGAGCTGTTGACCTCGGAGGCGGTCGCGCTCCTGGTTGGTCGTGCCCAGGACGTCCGACCAGACTTCCTCGTCTCGGAAAGCAATGCCCATGTCGCCGTGGAGATCTGCCGGCGCGTGGACGGTCTGCCACTCGCGATCGAATTGGCCGCCGCCCGGATTGCCCACCTGCCCCTCCCGGCTGTCCTCGCTCGCTTGGAGAAACGCCTGCCATTCCTGACCAGCGGACCACGGGACGTCCCCGAGCGGCAGCGGACACTCCGGGAGACGATCGCGTGGAGCCATGACCTCTTGCCGACCGAGGAGCGGGTCCTATTCCGACGGTTGGCGGTCTTTCAAGGTGGCGCCAGGCCGGACGCGGTCGAGGCCGTGGCGACCGAGAGAGGTGACCTCAGTATCGACGTGTTCGAAGGCGTCACGTCGCTCGTGGCCAGCAGCCTCCTGCGGCAGGTCGAGGATGCCGACGGCGAGCCCCGCTACGTGATGTTGGAGACGATCCGGGAGTACGGGTTAGAACGGCTGGCCGAAAGCGGAGAGGAGGAGAATGTCCGACGGTCCCACGCTGCCCACTTCCTCGTCTTCGCCGAATCGGACTGCTCTGGACCGGGCTGGCCGGGGACCCCAGCGAGGGTGGCCGCCCTAGAGCGGGAGCAGACCAACTTTCGGGCAGCACTCGCGTGGTCGATCCAGCGGGAGGAGACCGAGACCGCACTCCGCCTCGTCGCGGCGCTCGGTGGATTCTGGCGTGTCCGAGCTCGCCTGCATGAGGGGCGAGCCTGGAGCGAACGGGCTCTTGCGCTCACAGAGGACATCGAGTCACCCAGTCGCGTGAGGGTCTACGGGATGCTGGGGTGGCTCGCGTTTTCGCAAGGCGACGAGCTGGTCGCCAGTGAATCCGCCGAGCGCGCCCTGGCTATCGCTCAGCGGCGTGGGGATATCGGCGAGACGGCCCGTGCGCTTGGTCTCCTGGGGTGTCTCGCGGCTGAAAGAGGTGAGACGGCCCGTGCCGAGGCGCTCCTGGTGAAAGCCGAGGCGCTGAGTCGCCAGGCAGATGATCGGTTCGCCACGGCCTCGATCCTCTACCTCCAAGGGTTGACGAATGACTCTAGGCGCGGCAGCCCCGCCCGGGCCACCGCCTGCTACGAGGAGAGCCTCGTCCTCTGGCGGGAGGTCGGCGACATGTGGGGCCAGGCGGTCGTGCTGGCGAACCTAGCATGGCTTGTTCGTCTCCAGGGGAATGCGCGGCGGGCGGCGCAGTTGGAGCGGGAGGCCCTCACCATCCAGTGGGCTCTCGGTGCCGAGATCGAGGTGTCCTACGGCCTGCTGGGTGCGGCGCAACTCGCCCTCGCGGCCGGTCAGGTGGTGCAAGCGGCGCGTCTCGGTGGTGCTGCGGCGCGGTTACGCGAACGAACCGGGGCTGAGCTCGACCCCTTAACCCAGGCCGAGTATGGGACCTACGTCGCCACCACTCGGGCGACGCTGGGTGAGACGGCCTTCACGGAAGCTTGGTCCGCCGGTGCGAGGCTCCCCCTGGCCGAGGCTGTCGCCGAAGCCGATGCCCTCCTCGCAGCCGTCCCCGCCGCTGACACCGCCGCCGACGGTCAAGTCGCCGCGTTTGGCCTCAGTCCCCGGGAGCGGGAGGTGCTGCGCTTGGTGGCGGCCGGGCGGTCCAACCGTGAGATCGCCGAGGCGCTGTCCATCAGCATCCCCACGGCCAAAGTCCACGTCCGGGCCATCCTGACCAAGCTCGGTCTCGACTCCCGCACCGCCGCCGCGGCCTTCGCCATCCGTCACGGCATGGCCTGACGCCAAGAGGCGACATGACGACCATCGTTCCCGACTACGCGATAGGGCGTAGGGCGGGGCCGCATCGTTCCCGACTACGCCTTAAGGCGTAGGGCGGAGTCGCATCGTGCCCGTCTCCGAATACGCCTATTGGTCGATGCTAACCGACCTCGCGAGGCGCAGGCTAGGACCGTGGCCGGTCGAGAGACGGGCCACACGGCGACGTCGGCTGTAATCGCGCTGAAGGGAGCCGAGTGATGACGGTGAAACGGGTAACGAGGGCAACAGCAACGGTTCGAGATTTGGCGGCCACGGCGACCCTGGCCGTCGTCCTGGGGACCGGGTCGGCCTGGGCAAGCCAGCCCGCGGCCGATCACCTGACCCGGGCAGAGGTGGGGCAGGCGAGCACGGGGGAGCGCGTGACGAGCGTGGCCAACCCCGAGGCCTGCACCGCGCGCCTGGGCTGGCGAATCGGCGTGCTCCCCGAGTGAGCGATAGCACGGGACGCGGCGAGGAGTCGCGAAGGTCACTCATTGCGACCGTCGACCACCGCGGTGATGGTCACCACGGTGCTCGACCGTCGCATGAGCCGGGAACCCTACCCCAATGCGGGAGATGTCGCGTGAAATTCATCAGAGCCTGACGCGGTTCATCGAAGCGGTCATGGACCATGGGACCACATCCATTCGGGGCATCAATCAGGTTCGCCGCGCGCCTCACCACGTCGGCGCGGGTGACGTCCCGGGCGTGGCCACCTCGACCGACACCCCGACCCAGTCTCTCCATCGCCAGGGACCCAGCGGGACGGATGGAGGATGATCGTTCCGTTACAGATTTGCCTCATCAGCGACGTGACGCCGATCATCATTCACCTTTGCGACCACGACGACGCGTGAGGAGGATATCGATGGACGCAAGCTCAAAAGACAAATGCACGTCACCGCAGGTGGGTAACCTCTCTCGGCATATCATCCCCCGTCACGTGGGCGGACGTGGCGACGGGCGGATTGCGATGCCCATGCGCTGGCTGACGATCCCGCCCATGGTGGTCATCCTCGCCCTGGTTAGCCTGGTCGCGGCCGGCGCCTTCGCGCAGGGCGGTCCCCCACCGCCCGATGCGAGCCCCGGTGCCGTCGGCTTCGGCAATGTTGCCCTCGGTGGGATCGACCCGGTCGTGGCTCCCGGTTATCGGCTGGAGATGCGCGAGAACACCTTCGCGCCGGGTGCCTACGTTACCCGTCACACCCACCCGACGGCCATCATCGTCTGCGTCCAGTCGGGCGC
>CADCWH010000202.1 GCA_902806395.1 uncultured Thermomicrobiales bacterium
TACGCATCCATCGCGCCCCCAAATAAGAACGCATGTTCCATACAAACGTTAGCATCCGCCCAATCGTGTCATCCCTCTCGGCTCACCTATGACCTCGGTTCCCGTCTTTTTACCGACTACTAAGGGAGGCCCCCGCATCCCCTACTAACCCCTCCAGATGGATCGTCCCGCTGGCCACCAGGCGAGCCCCGCCGCCCAGCGTGACGCGCCGTGGCTCGCCCGGACCAGGCGCGGCAGCCACCGTCAGGATCGGCCCACCGCTGGTCACGACTCGCGCCGGCAGCCGTGTCAGCCCCAGGGACGCGGCGACGAGCGCCACGGCGACCGCACCGGACCCACAGGCCAGCGTCTCGTCCTCGACCCCGCGCTCGTAGGTCCGCATCCCCAAGAGTTGCTCCCCCAGCTCGTCGGCTAGATCCAGGTTGGTCCCGGCCGGGGCAAAAGCCGGGTGCCACCGGACGGCCCGGCCAACGGCCACGAACCGCTCGCGGACCATGGAGGTCGTCTGGGCATCCATCGATCCCGCGACCAGCACGGCGTGCGGCACCCCGACGGTGATCGGGTAGAGGTCGAGGCACAGCCCTTCGACCTCCACCCGCACCGGCGGCCCCACTGGCCCGGGTGGCGCGAGGAGCAACCGGACCATGCCACCTGCCTCCACGGTCGCCTCCGTGCAGCCGGCGGCCGTCCAGAACGCGAAGGGGACACCGACCGGAGCCCGGCCATGGTGGGCGGCGAAGCGAGCCCCACACATCGCCCCGTTGCCGCAGAACTCGCCCTCGCTCCCGTCCGCGTTGTGGTAGGTCCACCGATAGCGGATTGCCGCCGTATTGGTCACCCCTGTGCCGGCCGCACCGCCGCCCGATCCTCCCGGATTACCGCTCACCGCACTGGTGGAGAACGACTCGCCCGACCCCACCGGACGCATCGCGCTCCCGTCGGCCTCGGTCGGGCTCGCCACGCCAAGCCCGCCTAGGCTTGCCCCAGTCGCGTCACTCCCCACCGTGCCCCAGCCCGCGAGCGCGTCCGGCCCCGAATCACCCGGATCCGGAGGCCAGATCAACACCACCCCGTCTGCCCCCACCCCGTGCCGCCGGTGGCAGACCGCCCTGACGAAGCCAGCCAGGTCTTCCGGCACCGTGTTCGCCCCGGCGTCGATCACGACGAAGTCGTTACCGCTCCCGCTCATCTTCCAGAACGCGATCTCTCCCCCGCCCACATCGCCCCCGCTCCCCGTCATGACCACCATCACCCTACCCTCCCTCTCATGAGAGCCAGCATACCGCCAAGCAATGTCCGATCACCGCCCCTCCCCCGCCCCCCGTCCGCGTACGGACACACCGGCTCTCGGGCCTACACCGGCGCGGGGGGCTCCGGTACAATGGCACCGCCCCGCACGTCGTCCCGCGCCGATGCGGCCCGACGCCGTGGCTGGAAAGACCGCGCCCGGTGCCATCGGTGTCCCCGCGCCAAGTCCCGATCGACAAGGAATGAACCTGGTATGACCGTGTCCCGACCGCCGGCCCTGGCTATTCTGCCCGCCCCCCGAGCGCACCGACCCGGGGAAGCCTTCCCTCGCCGCGGCTGGCCAGCGCGCGTCTTGACCGTGGGAGTCGCTCTCTGGCTGCTGATCTCTGCCAGCTTGTCCCCCGGTCCCCGGACAGTCTGGGCCCAGGGGACGCCAGGATCTGGTACTGCCGACCCCAGTCCGGCGGTCGAGTGCGGCATCCCTCTGGAGACCGTCGCCCCGGAGCCCACGTCCGCCGCCGTGGCCAGCCCGGCAGCCTCACCGACGGCCGCATCACCGGTGGCCGCGACGAATCAGGCCGCTGCCACACCGGAGTCGGCATCATCTGCCACCCCGGTGGGGAGTCCGGTGGCGAGTCCGGTCGCCGGGGATGACGCCGCGGACCGTGACGCTCGGATCGGTGCGGATGTCGAGCGGGTCGGTCGGGCCCTCGCCCGCTGCCTCGCCGACGGTGACTTCGCCACCGCCGCCCGGTTGGCGACCCCCGAGTACCGGGGCATCCTGGCCGGAGCCGGTGAGGCGCTCACCCCCGCCGAGTTCATCGCCATCCTGGAAGGACTCACCACCACGGCCGTCGAGGTCCGCTCCGTCTCGGACGTGACCGTCGAGGATGAGGACACGGCATCGGCGGAGGTCGTCACGGTGGTCGCCGCGCAGCTCTTCCGGTCCCGGTGGTCCTTCGCCCTGATCGGACCCGACACGGGCCAGCGCCGACTCGACGAGGACCAACCTGAGCCCAACCGGCGCTGGGTCGTCACCGCCTCCGAGCCCCTCGAGGTCGACGTTCCCGAAGGGGCCGAGACGGTCGAGGTCACCCTGACCGAATACGCGATCACGACCGACGAGGAGACCGTCCAGGTCCCTAACATGGTCCTGGCGATTACCAACGACGGTGAATTCGCGCACGAGGTGGTCGTCCTCCGGGTCGAGGAGGGGGCGTCGGTCGATGCCCTCCTCTACCAGTCCGGCCCGGCCCTGCCGGACGGTCTCTCATTCGTCGGCCAGGCCCCAGTCGAGGCAGGGGACGAGGCGACCATGGTCCTGGTCGGGTTGGAAGCCGGCACCTATGCCCTGGTCGACCTGAGTCCGGATCCGACCGGTGCCCTCAACCTAGCCTTAGGCATGCGCGCCACACTGACCATCGAGGACTGACCCCTACCTCGTCAGGACGAACCGGGCTGACCGCCATCTCGGCCACCGCTGGCTACCGGCGATGGGGACCGGTCGTTTCCCGGTGGTTGGGACGCATCCCGGGGACACGGTCCGGATGAACCGGTCCCCGCTGGGCCGTACCGACAGTCGATGGCATATCCGAACGGGCGACGGCCCGGGGTGATTGGGCGAGTTGCCCAACCCCCGGGACTCTGGCGGCGAACTCCTCGTCCCTACCCCCTTGACCGCGTGCCCGGCAGCGGGTATAGCTACGCACCTACGTCCGGGTAACGGTCCACGGTGTGTGGCCCGCGGCGTGTCATCCGAAAAACGGGAGGGGTTCATTTGATGTCGGACCAGACGCGGACACACTCTAGGGCGCGCGGGAGCATGGCGACGCCGATCACCATCGGCTCGATCGCCCTGCTGCTCCTGTTGGCCCTCATTGGGGGGCGGTCCACCGGCGCAGCCCAACTTACCCCGGTCGCCAGCCCGCAGGCTAGCCCGACCACCGGTGAGTGCGTGGCACCCGACGCGGCCGCTGATGCAGCCGGCGACGCGGCCGAGGTGGGCACCCCTGAGCCCTTGACCGGCACCCCGGTCGACGCCTCGGTCGAGGAAGAGGTGATCGCCGCCGCCGAGAACTTCGTGTTCTGCTACAACGCCGGCGACATCGAGACCCTCAGCCAGCTCGTGACCCCGAACCTGCTGCTGGACCTCTTCGGCATCGAGGACCCGGCCACCGCCGGTGATGTCCTGGCCGAGACGGAACTGCTGCCGATCACGGTGCTCGGCCTGGGCGAGGTCCAGACCTACGAAGACGGCCGATTCGGCCTGATCCTGCAGTACCTGCTCGGCGACTACCAGGTCGTCGCGGCGACCCACTACTTCGTCGAGGTCGATGGCCAGTACCTGGTCGACGAAGAGGTCTATGACGCCGCCGTCCTCGACGGCGACAGCACCTTGGTCAGCTTGATCGTCAGCGACGATGAACCGCTGAAGTTCGACCAGGCCGCCGACGAGGCCGGCAACCGGACAGTCCCGTCCATGCCACTCGTGAACGTCTTCATCAACAACTCCAGCACCAGCCAGCAGATCTATGAGGTCTACGCGCTGGAGGCTGGCACGGAGGCCACACCGGTCTCCGCAGGTGTGGCCGAGGACGCGATGGTGGTCGGGCGGCTCAGCCTGGCCCCGGGCGAGTCGGCGACCATGTATTTGACCCAACTTCCGACCGGCGGCTACGGCATCGTCGCGGCCGACGGCACCGGCGTCACGCTGGTCATCACGGAGGCGGCACCGGTCGATCTCGGATGACGATTCGGGCGAGCGGGATCGCGGTGATTCCGCTCGCCCAATGACAGCCCACTCATGGGGGTGGCGCTTTCTACACCACTGCACACGGGTCAACGCTGGTCCGTGCAGAGCTACTCACGGCGGAGGATCGAAAAGATGGCAGAGTCCACTCGGAAGTTCGGATCGCTCTTCGACGAGTACAGGGCCGGCAACCTTTCCCGGCGCGAGTTCACCAACCGGGCCCTGGCGCTCGGCGTCGGCTTCCCGGTCATCGCCTTCCTGCTGCGGACCGCCGATGCCCGGGCCGCCGCCCCGGCCGGCGCCAAGATCTACCCGGGCATGCGCGCCCAGGGCGCCCCTAACCAGCCCCCGGCCGCTGGCACCGAGGGGAAGACCCGCGGTCAGGACGGCGAGGTCCGCCTGCTCCAGTCACAGGCCGTCACCATGCTCAGCCCGCACTTCGCCACCGGCACCAAGGATTACCTAGGGGCCGACATCGTTACCGAACCACTGATGCGCTACTTGCCGGACGGCACCCTGATCCCGAACCTGATCACCGAGGTTCCGACGGTCGAGAACGGCATGCTGGCCGAGGACTTGACTGGGATCACCTTCAGCCTGCTCCCCGATGTCGTCTGGTCCGATGGCGAGCCGTTCACCGCCAACGATGTCGTCTTCACTCGCGACATGATCGTCGGTTCGGTCGATACCGCCAGCATCTCGGTCAGCTATGATGTTTGGTTGCCGGTGTCCAAGGCCGAAGCCGTCGATGACCTGACTGTAAAGATCACCTTCGACCAGCCGAACCTGAACTGGTACGTCCCGTTCTCCGGTAGCACATACGGCGCCATCTACCCCCGCCACTATGTCGAGGCCAATGGCATCGACGCGATGCTTGCTGCCCCGATCGGCACGGGCCCGTACGTCGTCGAGTCGTTCGCCCCGAACGACCAGGTGATCTATCAGGCCAACCCGAACTACCGCTTCCCTGACAAGCCGTACTTCGCGACTGTCAACCTCAAGGGCGGCGGTGAGGCCGCCAGCGCGGCCCAGGCCGTCCTCCAGACGGGCGACTGGGACCATGCCTGGAATCTGCAGGTTGACAAGCCGGTCCTCCTGGACCTCGAGAAGGGTGGCCAGGGTCGCCTTCGCGTTATACCGGGGACCAGTGTAGAACGGATCAACCTGAACTTCTCGGACCCGAACCTCGAGGGACCGAATGGTCAGCGGTCTTACGTCGGCAACCCACATCCCTACCTCTCAGAGCTGCCGGTTCGCCAGGCGATCAACCTCGCGGTCGACCGGGACACGATCGCCAATGTCTTCTACTTCGGTGAGGAGGGAGAGCCTGCCACCGCCAACCAGGTCAACGGGATCCCGGCGGTCACCTCCCCGAACACCTCGTACGAGTTCAACACCGACAAGGCCAACCAGATCCTCGATGAGGCTGGCTGGACCCGGAATGGGGACATTCGGGAAAAGAACGGGGTCCAGCTCCGGGCGACCTACGCCACCAGCATCAACCTGCTCCGGCAGAAGACCCAGGCGGTGGTCAAGCAGGGCCTCGAGGAGATTGGCTTCCAGGTCAATCTGCAGCAGGTCGACTCCGGGGTCTACTTCGACAGCTCCCCGGGCAACACCCAGAACATCAACCACTTCTACACCGACTTCGAGATGTACACCAACGGGCCAGCTTCCCCGCTCCCTGTCGATTACATGAACGGCTGGTACGCTGGCCCGAACAACGTCAACGTCGCCCAGCAGGAGAACGCCTGGAACGGTCAAAACGTCCAGCGGTACGTCAACCCCGAGTACGATGCGCTGTACGATCGGGCCCGGGCCGAGACGGATGCCGAAGCGGTCGCCCAGATGATCATCGAGATGAACGACATCCTGATCAACGATGTCGTGACGATCCCGCAGGTCCACCGGGCGGCCGACAAGTACGCCATGCACAACTCCTTGTTCCACGGCGACGAGGACAATGTGGCCCTCAGCGCCTTCGAGCTCAACTACTGGAACATCGCCAACTGGAATCGCAGCAGCCCGGTCGACCGCTAGGTCTCCGGCTCCGGCCTATCCCGAACGTGACCCAGCGACACGACCCCGGCAACGATGCCGGGGTCGTGTCGTGACCGAACCACCAGGACACAATGCCGTCCCGAGAGCCATAGCGCCTCGTGGCCGCGCCCCCGCCGGGAATGTCCGATCCGCCGCGTGACGTTCGTCAGGCGAACGGGCTCATTGAGGGGGGCCGTTCGAGGTCGCTCAGGCCGTGAGGCATCTCCAGTGGAACGCTGAGGACACTGGCCCCTGCCCTATCGCGTATCCTGGAGACGTTTGCCGCGCCGCTCAGGATGAGGAACGACACCGATGGCCCGGGCCACGCCTGACACCGCGTCACCACGGGGCACCCGATTCCTCCCGCCGATCATCGAGGCCCGGGGGCTCGTCAAGCGCTACGGCACGGCGA
>CADCWH010000203.1 GCA_902806395.1 uncultured Thermomicrobiales bacterium
CCACGACGGCCGAACGGCTCGGTCCCGCGCTGACGCTCGGGAGCCAGAATGGGCTGGATCGTACGGTTTGGGGCCTGGACGCCGCCAGATCTCGGGATAACCACCAGGCGACGACGGCACGATACCGCGCCCGAGGGTGGCATTCGTCACCCGTTCACGGTCGGCGCCGCTCCCTGGCGTCCCGGTCGTCGGCTGGGGGCGTACACCGTCTGGAAGGTCCTGGCGCGCTCCCTCCCCAAGACCAGCACCACCATGGGCATCGCCCGCGCGACCCTCACCGACTGGCACCGTGACGGTGCCTGGGCCAGCCGGGCCGACCGGGAGGACCAAGAGGCTGGTGACGTCTTCCGAGACGCCTACTGGTCCGTGCTGAGCGGCCAGGTGCTGCCGTCCATCCTTACCGCCGTCGAGATTCGGGACAACGAGACGGTGCAGCCCAAGGACCGCCTGGCTGCCGCGCAGTGGCTCGCCGGCGTCGCCGGGCTGGTCCCCGTCAAGGTGCCCACCGCTCCACCGGCACCGGCCCGAACCGCCCACATCGACGTCTCGGCGATGACCGACGAGGAACTCTTCGGCCGCTGACGGTGCCCCCTCACGGGCGAGGGTAGCGGGAGCGGCAAGGCGCGGTGATTCTCGCCTTTCTCCCCGTACCCGAGTCGGCGAGTCGGCACCTGTCTCCCCAGGCCCAAGAGGGCCATCCGCCCAGAATCACGGGCAAAAGAGGGTCACCAGAGGCAAGCCGTGCGGTGTCGCGACGGGGGCAACGGCCTGACTCCCAGGACGTTGTGACAGTTCACGGGTGGGCCGATCGTCCGACCGAGTTCGGGAACGATGCTGCAGCTCATCGCCGGCTACGACGCTGGCACGCCGACGGCGTCCGGGAACGCACCCTCCCTAGGCGACCGGCTGCCACCGCCAGCCATCCCCGTCCTTGGCGACGTGCCCCAGGCCGGGGAAGGGGAAGTGGTGAGCCAGGACCAGCAGGCCCTCATTGGCGGCCCGATCGAACAGGCGGCGCCGGGTCCGCACCTCCGCTTCCGGCCAGTTGTCCGGCGCGTAGTACCAGTCGGGGTGCCGCAGGTGGAGGATCGGGTCCCCCGCCGCATCGACGACGTGCAGCAGCGTCTCCCCGCCTGAGCTGACCTCGACCGCCACGTGACCCGGCGTGTGGCCGTAGGCGGCGACGAGCCTGACCCCCGGCACTACCTCCATGTCCGGCTCGACCTGCTCCAGCTGACCCTGCAGCGCTACCAGCGTGCCCTTGGCGCCCGCCCGGAACACCTGCCTGAACTCCTCGGGAAGCGGCAGCTCGGCCAGGTCCGGCTCGCCCCACCAGAAGTCGTACTCGGCCTGGCTAATCAGGTAACGCGCGTTGGGGAAAGCGGGCCGGCCCTCCGCGTCGAGCGCCCCGCCGATGTGGTCCCCATGCAGGTGGGTGAGGATGACCGTGTCGACGGCATCAGGGCCGATCCCCGCGACCCGCAGCGTCGGCAGGAGCTTGCCGGTGTCGGGGTAGAAGGCCCGACCGGAGGCCCCGAAGCCGGTATCGACCAGCACCCGGTGGTCGCCGGTGTCGATAAGCAGGTCGTTGATCGTCGTGCGATAGGCGTCCATCGCCTGGCCCATCGCGGCGAGTTCCCGGGTCAGGTCCTGTGGCGGTGCGTTCACCGCGAGGAAGGCCGCCGGAGCGGTGTAGTCGCCGTCGTTGACCACCATCAGGTCGAACTGGCCGAGCCGGAAGCGGTGGGGCGCGGTCGTGGGCGCATCGAGGTCGGCGCCAAGGGTGTCCATGACTTCCTCCTATGGCGCCGGGACCTTGGCGCCGGGACCTGCTCGATCAGCGGGGCAGCGGTGGACGTCTCCGTTCTTCGGCTGGACCGCCAGAGTCGCCACTATTTTCACCCGCCAGGCGGTGCACGCAGTGAGAAATGGCGTGTCCCTACACCGCCCGGGGGAGGTGGCCAGATATCCTCGGGGGCGGCCGGTCAGCGTGGCCCACTACCTCGTGTGTGTGCTTGCCACCAACAGCGCTAGTTTTGAGATGGTACGTAGGACTCCCAAGATGTCGTGACGGTCGACGGGTGGTCCCCACCCACCCAATCTCTTACCTACTACCGACATAAACTCCCCCCTTCACCACCGTGATCCTCCCCGGATGGGGACACCGGGGTAGAGGGGGTACATGGCCATGCGGAGGATGGCATGACGGGTGAGGCTGGGGAAGGAACGGGCTGGCCGGTCGGCGTGAAGGGCAGGCGATCCGGGCCACGGCAGGGAGGCGACGAGTCGAACACCCGGCCTCCACGTCGACCAACCCGCTCATCATCAGCCGAGCTTGGCGACGATCTGCCCCATCTCCTCGGCATCGAACGCCCGCAACACCTCGGTTCGGACGTTGCCCGACGTGCCGAGCCGCAGGGCGATGGCGGCCAATGTCGCGTCGTCGGGGGCGTCGATCACGGCGATGATATCGTAGCGGCCCTGGGTCCAGTAGAGGGTGTGCATCTCTCCCCCCATCTCCCGAGCCATCGTCCGGACTTGTTCGGCGCGAGCGAGGGTCTCTTTGACGTTGCGGATGCCCTGGTCGGTCCATGACGTGAGGACGACGAATTGCGGCATGTCCGGGCTCCTCTCCGACGCGGCGCGGCACGCCGACCATCGGCGGCCGATGGGACCCAGTGG
>CADCWH010000204.1 GCA_902806395.1 uncultured Thermomicrobiales bacterium
GAAAGGGAGCGGGGTCGGCGACGTCGAGGTGATCGATGCCGAGCGGTCGCCCATCGGCATCGGTCTCCATTTACACGCCATCATCGAGGGTGATGGGATCGACGGCCTCCCCATCGCAGAGGTGCAGATAGGGCACGTTAGAGGCCCGAAGGTGTCGTCTCATCTTGTTATGCCCTTCCCATCCGGGAAGTCGAGACACGGTACACCGTGGGCACGAGCGCACCAAGACCCCGCTGATCGAACCGCTCGACGTAGACCACTGGAAGTGCCGTACCTCGGGGCGTCACGCGTCCGGCGATCCACCGGCTCGGATGCTTGCGGGAAAGATCGAAATGTCGCGGAACGACCTGCGGAACGACCTATTGACTGCTCATCCGACGGCGCCCGACTCCAAGGCGTCCCGCAACGCCGCCGCGAAGGCGGGACGGACGGCGGCGATCTCTTCGCGGGAGACGGGGTGGACCCGGTTGGTGAGGAGGACGGCGACGGTCCCCAGCGAGGGTGTCAACCAGATGGCGGTGCCAGTGAAGCCGGTGTGACCGTAGGCGTCCGGGGCAAGGGTGAGAAACGGGTCGTCAGGGGACTCGGCGGGGCCGACGCGCCACCCGAGTCCGCGGCCGGGCGCCTGGGGACGGGTCGCTTCCCGGATCATCTCCGGAACGAGGAGGCGATGGCCGTCGAGGGTGCCGCCGTCTAGCCAGCACTGTCCATAGCGGAGGAGGTCGGCGGCGGTGCCGAATAGACCGGCGTGGCCAGCGACGCCGTCGAGGGCGTGGTGGGCGTTGCCGTCGTGGACCTCGCCCCAAATGATGTCCTGGCGCCACCCCCCAAACTCGGCGGTCCGCTCGCCGGTCATCTCGACCTCGCGGGGATTGCCGCGCTCGGTGGCGGCGACTTGCTCCCGATCGCCGGCACCGATCGGACCGAACCGGGTCCTAGCCATACCGAGGGGGGCGAAGACGTGCTCGTGCGCGGCCCGGTCGATCGGCAGGCCGGTGTGGTGGCGCACGATCTCGCCGAGCAGGATGAAGCCGAGGTCGCTGTAGATGACCCGCTCGCCCGGGGCGGCGACCGGCTCGGTGCGGGCGATCAGGGACCGGATGGCGTCCGGTCCGTGGGCGTCGAGGTAGAGTGGTCGCCAGTCGGGCAGGCCAGAGGTGTGGGTCAGGAGGTGACGGACGGTGATCGCGGCGTGGGCCGGGGTCCAGGGGGCGGGCAGGACCGCAGTGACCGGATCATCGAGCCCGAAGGCCCCGGCGTCGACCAGGCGGAGGACCACCGGCAGGGTGGCGACGACCTTGGTCAGGGAGGCCAGGTCGAAGACCGTTCCGACCGCCATCGGCACCCGGTTGGGTTCGACCCGGGCGTGACCGTCGGCCCGGTGGAGGACAACCCGGCCACCGACCGAGACGGCGGCGACGGCCCCGGCATAGGCACCGGACTCAGTCCCGGCGGTCACCACGCCCCAGGCGGAGGCCAGGGCCGGAGCCACGATGACGCCGGTCCCCGATCCACCGTCATTCACGATCGCGTCCGGGGGCTCACTGACCGGGCCGGACGGCGGCGTGCGCGATTCGGCCATGGTCCTCGGGCTCCTCTCTGGGGGTCGTTCAGGGTACGCAGGGTGATCGCGTGACAGGGCGCGGGTTGGGTCCACATTCTTCAGTCGTGAGGGTGGGGCAATGAGGCCGGAAGCGGCGCCACGGTCGGCCCACACCGCCGTGGCCGGACTGGGCCGACCTCCACGGCATCAGGTGTCGTGGGCACTCTCCAGTGTCGGCAGGGCGGCGAGGCGGTCGGCCCAGTCCGGGACGACGTGGGCCAAGGCACCCCGGCAGATCGTGGCGGCGACGGAGAGATCCGGGGCGAGGATGACCAGGTCGGCATCGTGGCCGTCACGCAGGGCACCCTTGCGGCCGTCGAGGCCGATGGCCCGGGCCGGGGTGCGGGTGGCCATGGTGATGGCGGCGGCGAGGTCGAAGCCCCACGCCATGGCCCGGGGGATGGCGGCGTCCATCGTCATGGTGCTGCCGGCGAGGGCACCGTCGGCCATCCGGGCGACCCCTCCCTCGACCCGGAACGGTTGGGAGCCGAGGAGGAACGACCCGTCGCCCAGACCGGCGGCGGGGAGGGCGTCGGTGATCAGCACGACCCGGTCGGGGCCGAGGGCCCGGGCCAGGATGCGCGCGGCGGCCTCGTGGACGTGGACGCCGTCGGCGATCAATTCACCCCGGGCGTGGGGGGCGGCGACGAGCGCGCCGATCGGTCCCGGGGCACGGTGCGCCATCGGCGGCATGGCATTGAAGCAGTGGGTCAGGTGCGTGACACCCCGGGCGAAGGCCTCCTCCGTCTGGGCCTGATCGGCGGCGGTGTGGCCGGCGCTGGCGGTGATGCCCCGGGCAACCAGGGCGTCGATCAGGTCGTGGGCGCCGGGTAACTCCGGAGCGAGGGTGACCAGGCGAAGGGCGTCGCCGGCCGCCGCTAGGATGGCGTCGGTGGCGGCGGGAGAGGGGGTCCGCAGCCAGGCCCGTGGGTGAGCGCCCCGCCGGGTGGGCTCCATGAAGGGGCCTTCGAGGTGGATGCCGACCGCCTCGGCACCCGGAGGGGGCGAGGCGACGACCCGTGAGGCCGTCCGCAGCTGGTCCTCCGGCAACCCGTCCTCGACCCCGACCACCGCGATCAGGAATGAGGTGACGCCGGTGCGGGGAGCCCAGCGGGCAAAGGCGGTGATCTCGGCGGGATCGACCGTGTGGAGGGCAAAGCCCCCGCCGCCGTGGACGTGGACATCGACGAAGCCGGGGGCGAGCGGGGCATCGCCGAGGTCGATCACCGTTTCACCCGCCCCGTCCGGGACATCGTCGGCGA
>CADCWH010000205.1 GCA_902806395.1 uncultured Thermomicrobiales bacterium
ACGAGACCTGGCGCGGGTGAGGACGCGGACCAACCATCACGCCGTCCGCTGGGACGTGATTTGATCCTCTAAACAGCGATGCGGACGGACCCCGACGCCTGAGAGCACTACCGGGCAGAGGTCGTCATTTGGGATGCGATAGTCGGAGATGCGCTGGAGCGCGAAGGGCCGTACGTCTCCGGGCAGGAGAGGGGGGACGACCTCGGTGCTGCGGTTCCGAGAATCACCCGATGAGAAACCTGATTCGGGCGACCGATCGGTGACCATCGACCCGGCAGACGGTCAACACATTGGCAGGGGCGTCGCTCGCTGCGACTTCTCGCCTAACGAAGGTTCGACTGGATAGGACACGCCGGCACACAAGAGGGGCGCAGCGAGCAGTGCCCCTGCCGTGGTTGGCGCGAGTTCGGCCAATGCTTGTGCATCATCATGACATCGGCGCGACGAGGGCGTTCCCGACATCGGGAACGCCCTCGTCATGTCCGTGAGGGTGGCGCCTCGCTCATGGCGTGCGCTTCGTGCTCTCGCGGGCTTCTTCTGCCACGGCGTCCTCGTTCATCGTCGGTTCGACGATCACTTCTTCGCGCTGGACGGTCTCGGTGACCGACTGGTCGCGCTCGACGGCTTCCTTGGTGATCGCCACGTCCTCGTTGCGCTCGATCTCCCGACGGAGGTCGAGGTGCTCGCCGGAGATGGGGATCTCGATGGTCTGTTCCTGGAAGGGAGCGGCGGTGCCGGTCTGGTCTCCCGCATCGAAGGGAACGCTCGGGGCATCGGGGGTCGGGGCATGCTGCCGCTCGGCAACCGTGTTGCGGACTACGGTGACATCGGTGCCAATGGTGACGATGTCGTCAGCGGCGATGACCGTGTTCGACTCGAAGTGACCGGCGCTGACCGTGACGCCCGTCAGCTTGTAGCTGTGCTCGTCGAACTCGACGGCGTGGATCGAACCGAGGGAGCGTCCGTCCTCGGTGACGACCTTCTCGCCGTGGAGGCGGCTCAGGTCGATCAGTTCGGCGTAGCGGGCCGTGGTCCGCTCGCCCCGCACCATCGCTTCATTGGCCAGGGTCAGGACATCCGGGCTGAACGACTGGATGTCGGTCGTGTCGATCAGGGGGTTCGATTCGGGCTTGAGGAAGCCGCCGGAGGCGTGGTAGCCGAAGCCGACGACCTTGCGCTCGGCGGGGTCGAGGAAGGCGCGTTCGAGTGTGCCCAGTTGGTGGGCGTCGGCCACGCTGATGACCCTGATGCCCTTGATGTCGTGGTCGTTCATCGGCCGCGTCTCTCCCGTCGCCGCACACGCCTGCCGGGACCGTGTCGCCCATGCCGTGTCGCGTTCAGGATAGCCGCGCGCAACCATCATGCCGCGACGGTGAGCGCGACACCGGAGACAGTGTGCCCGGCTCCACCGGACGTTCCCGGGACCACCTCCCACACCGTGACGATTCGTCAGCTCCAACGGGGACGGGGGGCATGACCCGACGAGTCATGCCCCCCGTCCACCCCATGGATCGGACCGCCTTGGACGTGGACCGGCGCGGGCGACCGATGTCGGTCAGGACCCGGCGACGACCGGGCAGCCCTCCCCCTCGCAGGTGATCCGGCCACCGATGACCGGGTCCAGGGTTCCCTGAGCCTCGACGTAGGCGGCGACCACGTCGGCCATCACTTCGCGGGTGGTGGCGCCGGCCGAGATATCCGGGTAGCCGTCACCGCCCGCCGCCATGAAGTCGTTCGTGGCCAGGGTGTAGGTGGCCGACTCGCTGAGGTCGACCGCCTCGGTGCCGCACGTGCCGTCCTCCGACTGGATGACGACGTCCCGGACCCGGCTGCCGGGTTCGGCGGTGATGTCGTAGGTGAAGCAGAGGCCGGAAACCTGGCCAAACGACCCAGCCGCCTCCGGCATCGCGGAGACGCTGTGCTCGAGGAACGCCAGCAGCTCGACGCCGCTGATCTCGGCGGTGGTGACGACATTGCCGAACGGCAGGACGCCGAGGACCGTGCCGCGGGTGATGGCGTTGGCCGGGGCGTCTGCCGCGCAGAAGTCGTCCGGGCTGTCGGATGCGGGGCAGGTCAGGTCGGCACGCAGTCCGCCGGAGTTGGTGATGGCGAAGTCGGCGTCCTCGTAGGTCGCCAGCATCGCGTCGGTGACGACGTTGCCGACCAGGCTCTCGCAGGTCCGGCCGTTCTCGGTGCTGCATGCGTCGGCACGGGGGATGGCCACTCCGGCGGTCCCGATCGTGGCGCCGAGGATCGGCTGCAGCTCGGCGTTGAGTTCATCGAGCCGGGCCTGGATCGCCTCGTCGGCGGCGACACCGATCCCCCAGGGAACGTGCTGGTCGGCCGTCTTGTAGACGACTTCGTCGGTCGCGGCGTCGATCACGATCCGGATGCGGGTGAACTCGGCACCCTTGCTGCGGTTCTCGGTCAGCAGGACGCCATTGGGCCGGATCTCGGCCAGCGAGACATCGGTGTGGTCGCCGATCACGACGTCGACACCCTCGACCGCGTCGGCCAGGTCGATCACCGGACCGGTCGGGTCGCCGGACGCATCTTCTCCGGTGGCTCCGAGGTGGCCGAAGGCGATGACGGCCGAGACACCGTCGGCTCGCAGTTCGGCGGCCCGCTCGTTGACCAGCGGCAGCGGGTCCGAGACGGTAAAGGGACCGAGAGCCCCAGGGCGGGTCAGGTTCGGGATGTCGGCGTTGCTGAACCCGATCAGGCCGACGCGGACGCCGTCCAACTCGATGACCAGCGAGGTGTCATCGCCCGCCGTCGCGCCCGAGTCATCGAGGACGTTGACGGAGAGGTAGGGGAACTCGGCCAGTGGGGCGATGGTGTCGCGTTGGTAGTCGGCACTCACATCGAAGTTATGGTTGCCGAGGGCGTCGGCGGTGAAGCCGAGGGCGTTCATCATCTCGATCGTCGGGGTGTCGCCGAAGTAGGCTGAGATCGGCGGGGTGGCCCCGATCGAGTCACCTCCGGCCAGGGTGATCGTCATCCCCGGCGCGTCCGCCCGGTAGGCCTCGAACCATGGTGCCAGGAACGCGGCGCCGCCGACCGGGAAGCTGGGATTATCGGCTCCGTCCTCGTCCAGATCATCGGCAGACGCGAACAGCGGCACGATCTGGCCGTGGAAGTCGCTGACGTTGAGGATGGTCAGCTCGCGCAGGCTCGACCCCCCGTCGAGGATGTCGTACCGGATCTGGCCACGGGCCTGGAGCGGACCGGGGATGCCGAGCAGGAACGCGATCGTGGGGGCGATATCGACCGGCCGCATGTCCGCGACCGGCGCGGCACCGGCGGCGATCCCTGGCCCGCCGGCCAGGAAGGTGGCGTGCATGTTGACGTTGCTCTCCAAGTCGACGGTGTCAGGCAGGAAGCCGTGCTGACCAAAGAACTCAGACGGGGCAATGGCCTCACCCGCCACCGCGGCGTCGAACTGGTACGGTGGGTTGAGGACGACCACGATGTCGCCGCTGCGGGTCGGGTGGAGGGAGTCGCTGCCCTGGACGTCGCGCAGCTCGTCCTTGAGCAGCACGTCGGCGATGACCGGGACATCGGGGTTCGCCGGGTCGGTCAGCGCCTCGAAGGCCGCCACGATCTCGGCGGTGACGGCCTCGACCTCTTCCTCCGGAATCACGCCGGTCGGGTCGCGATCGATGACATTCAAGTAGATCTGGGCCGTGCCTCCGGCCCAGCAGGCCTTCGCGGCCGGGCCGGTCGGGACCGCCTCGGGATCGGGAGTGGCGTCGTCGGGCACGATCGGCACGGGGATGCGGCAGTTGCCGGTCTGCTCCTGCTCGACCACGCCGGCCTGCTGGAGCACGAGTCCGGCGTTGACGGCGTAGTAGGCGGGGGCGAAGCCGTGGTCTGAGACGGCAAACGTCGTCTCGTCGCCGTCGGTCAGGTCCTGGGCCAGGGCCAGGGTTTCGTCGGCCAGGACGTAGGAGGACCGGATCGCATCCTCGCGGGCTCCCAGCATGCCGTCGGGAGTGCCGTCGCCCTCGATGTCGTCGTAGTAGGGGTTGGGCGCGCCGTTGACCGACTCGGTTGCCAGGCCGAGGAACTGGTGACTGAACTCATCGGTGACCGGGGTGCCGAGGAGGAGCAGGTCGGGCTGGACGCCGAGGTCCTCGATGATGTGGCGCAGGTAGGCGTGGTGGGCATCGGCCCAGAGGAGACCCTGCTCGACGTAGGTCGCCTCATCGACGATCCTGGCCTCGAGGGGGGCGAAGTCCGCCGCGGTGGAGGTCGGGAAATCGCGGGCCAGCGTCTCGGCGAAGTCCTCGCACGCGGCGTCGGCGCAGCCTTCGTAGCTCGCGTTGGCCCGGGCGATCGACGTGTAGTAGAGGCGGAACTGGGACAGGTCAGTGGCGATGTCGATCGCCTTCACGTAGAACCCGGCCGTCTGGCCCTCGCGCTCGCCCGTCAGGGTGACCTTGATGTCGGCCCATTCCCCGGCCGCGAGATCGGCGACGGCCGCCGCGCCATCCTTGAGCGCGGCGGCTGGAGAGGCGGCTGCCGGGGTGGCACCGGCGACGGTGCCGGTCTCACCTGGGACGACGGTCACGCGGTCGTAGTTCTCTTGGCCGTCGTCGGTGCTGTCATAGATGTAGAGGAGGAAAGTGCGGTCGACGTTGTCCGTCTCCGGGAATGCGGTGCTGGTCAGGGTCAGCGCCTGCTCCATCGCCGGGCTGAAGGACTCTGGCACGCCGGACCACCCCTCGGCCGGTGCCAGGTCGACCCGTTGATTGGTGACGCCGAAGCGGTCGGCCTGCTCGTTGGGGATGTCGTAGTTGGCGAGGACGCCCCGGTCGGAGAGGAAGGACCGGAAGTCCACGACCGGGCCCTGGAGGGCCGGGTCCAGGCCACGCGCCCCGACCCACTCCAGGGCGACCACGGTCTTGCCGGCCCGCTCAGCGGCTTGGGCGATGTGGTCGGCCTGGAGGATGGCCGGTTCGTAGGCCGAGGATGAGCTGCCAAAGTCGGCCTCGCCGGTCCGGTGGAAGGTGTTGTTGGTGCTGCCGTGCTCGCCGGGGTAGGTGCCGGTGGCGATGGTGTGCCAGCCGACGCCGGTGTTGGGCGGGAAGGCCTGGACCATCCCGTTCTCGCCGGAGACACCCGCCTCGGCCAGTTCGGTCAGGGTGGGGAGGACGCCCTCGGCGCCGTAGCGTTCGACTAGGTCCGGCCGCATGCCGTCGGCGGAGAACAGGATCACCCGTTCGGCGCCTCCCCCCGCGACCGGGGTAGCGCCGGACGTGGCGGCCGGGCTGGCACCGGGGGTGGCCTGGAGGAGGGACGCGGCGCCTCCAGGGCCGGCCAGGACGAGGACCGCGATCAGGGAGACCAGGGCCGGTGGGATCGCGAGGGTCGTGGCGGCGCGGTGACGCTGTCTCATCGCCCAGTGCTCCTTGTGAGGTCGCGAGGATGCCGAGACGCGCGGCCACCGCGCGGACGGCACCATCATACCGAACCCCGGGATGGGCGGACTTAACGCGATGGTAAGGAGACGGGACCGGGGGCGATGCCGTCGCTCGTGCCCCGCGCCACGTCGTTACGTCGCCCTACCACGACGGCGGTGTGATCCCAGGAGGGCCACTCCAGCCAGGGTGAAGGCGGCGACGGCCCACCAGCCGAGGTGTGGCCACTCCCCGAGGACGTAGCGGGCATCCCACCAGCGGAGACGGTTGGCCAACTGGGGGGCAAACGCCAGGGTCGTCGCGACCAGGCCCGCGAGCGCGAGGACCGCGGCGGCGGCCCGGGGGACGGGGATGGCGAGGGCGGCCCCGACCAACAGCAGGACGGTGAAGCCGAGGGCCAGGCGCGACACCTGGGCGGCGTTGTCGCTGCGGACCAGGCTGGCGAGCCCCTGCACCTCCCGGGTCCGCTCGGCCGCGAGCAGACCCATCGCCCCACCGGCGACCGCGGGTAGGAGCCGGGCCGGATCAGTCCAGGGCCGCGACCGGCTACGGGCGATGGACCAGGCGACCAGCCGTCCCTCCGCGTCGCCCGGGGCGACGGATGCCGAGACCGTGCCCGTGGCCGCGTCACGCCGGAGGGTGGTCACCGCCCCGGTGATGGTCAAGAAGGTGTCTGGTGGCGGCTGCCACTCCCGCGTCTCGCCCGCCGCGATGACCAGATCGCGGCTGACCAGGCTGACGTCGTCGTGGCGACGCAAGGGCGGATCGCCGACGGGGTCGAACTGGGCGGCCTCCTCAGTCAGGGAATTGTCGGGCTGTGACGGGGCCCTCAGCACGGGGTCGTTCGCGGCGATGGCCGTCTCAGGGTTGGCCGGACGAGGTGCCGGGAGTGGAGACGATCGACCCCGGCCACGGCCCACGATCAGTGGTTCCCCTGGGTCGGGGGCGTCGTCCCCGACCGTGCCGTGGAGGGCGCCGGTCCGGGCCCGGCGGCCCGATGCCGGGAGTAGGTCGACCACCAGCCAGCCGGCCAGCAGCACGACGGCCGCGACGACACCCCAGAAAAGGAGCGGCGGCATCTCCAGCCCGGCCGGGTGGGGCAGGCGGTCCCCGACGTGGAGGACGACGTTCCCAGCCGGTAGCGCCGCGAGCGTCGTGGATCCCCGCGTGAGAGAAGCGGACCCCATCGGTCCGGAATCCAGACGCGTCCCGGCCGATCGATCACTCGGCGATCCGGGCAAGCCCGATCGCCATGCCTCGCGGGAGTCGACCCTCTCAGCCATCGTGGCCCTCCCGGCTGATGAGGAGCGAGGGGAGTCGGCGCCGACTCCCCCAGGAGGCGTGGGCGGCTCGCCGCTCGGTGATGTCCCGTAGTAGGGAAGGACGATCCGCCGCCGCAGTCGGTGACGCCGCGTCAGGGCACTGCGTCGGGTCCGGGGCCGGCATGGCCGGCCCCGACCAATGATGCCGTCGCAGGACGGGCGTAGGCAAGTTTGCGGAAGGCCGGGACGAATCCGACGCTCTCGTAGAGGCGCTGCGCCGCGGGATTGTCGGCCATGTGGGTCACCTTGAGGAGGGCCGCGCCCCCGGTCATCATCCGGCGGATGCCCTCGGTCAGCAAGGCCTGGCCGAGGCCGCGCCGCTGGTACGCATCCTCCGTCCGGACGGGCTCGAAGAGGCCGACGCCGTTGATGGCATCCAGCCAGCAGAGGCAATAGGCGGCCACGTCGTCCTCGGGAGACCGGATGCAGAGGTCCATATCAGGTCGGTAGAGGGAGGTCTCGCGCAGGAGTTCGGCCACCCGGGCGCCGTTTCGCTTGGCCAGGTGATGGGGTTGCCCGGCAGGCCGGTCCAGGTCGTCTGAGAACCGGAACCCTTTCGGTAGGGGTCGCGGATCGGGGGGGCGATCTGGCCGCTGGACGGTCTGTACCGAGTCATCGCTCGGGTCCCGGTGGAACCCCGCAGCTTCCAGTCGATCACGCAACGTGACGTCGTCTTCCCGGACGATGATCGTCACCATCCGGCCGCCGTCCCCCAGGGCGACCAGGCGAGCGATGGCCTCTGGCAGGACATGGAGACGGACGGCGTCGGCAAACGCTGGCCTCCACGCGATGTCCGCCTCGACCTTGCCGGGGCCATCGGCCGTGTCAGAGTGGATGGCCGTCGAGAGGGAGGCGACGGCTGTCCCGTCGGGCGCCCGCCAGACGGTCCACTCGCTCGCCGCGAGCGACGGTTCGTCCTTCCACCACCACTGGACATCGCCCGCCTCCCAGATCCCCGCCATCGGGTCGTCGGCCCGGATGGTGAGGAACAGCTCCGTGGCGACGCCGAGGGCATCGGGGCCGGAGAGAGTCTCAGATGGCCAGGGGGAAGGCGTGGGCATCGACGGACCTCCCGGACCGAGGTGGGCACAGGGGAGGATTCTAGCGCGGCGGGTCAGGGCCGGCGCGTGTCTGTGAGATCGGTGAAATGGTGCCCGGGAAACGACGGCCACGTGTGTCGTCACGCGAATCAACACCCCACCGGACGGCCTGAGCCGACGTGGCGACGTGGCTCGGAGAGACGATGTCCTGGGGTCTAGATATCGCGGCCGGGGACGCGACACCGGGCTCAGTTGGGTATGATCGGGTTGTTGGAACGAAACGGCATCGTCACGGCCGGTGACGCGGCCGGGAGGGATCTCCAGATGCGTGAGACCGAGCACGGGCCGGCGGAAGCCTTCGCGGCGATCGTCGCGGCAGTCCGCAACGAGCCGGGCGTGACGCCGCCTGACCCGACCGGGGTGGGGCGGAGGTTCGGTTCGGACGCCCTGAAGGTGCATGACAAGATCTTCGCCATGCACGTTGGGGACCGGCTCGTGGTCAAGTTGCCTCGGCAACGGGTCGACGACCTGATCGCCCGGGGGCACGGGGAGCGATTCGTCTCTGGACAGGGCCGGCCGATGAAGGAGTGGTTCTCGGTCGGGCCACCGGCGATGCCGGACGCGCTCGACCTGGCGCGGGAGGCTCTGGCCTTCGTGTCGTCGCGGCGGTGACGGTGAGTCGCGGTCCGACCGGGATGGTGGCCGTCAGGACCAACCCGGATGGACACCGTCGGGACCGATCCCGATGCCCATCGCCCCGCGGGGAAGATGATGAGCCGATCCGGCGGCACGGCGACGGGAGATGAGGCGACCGATGCGGATCTACTGGGGCGGGCCGATGTTCACGGCGGCCGAGGTGGCTTACAACCTGGCGATGGCGACCAAGCTCCGGGAGCGGGGACACGTCGTCTATTGCCCGAACGAGAGCGAGCCGATCAACGACAAGACCCGGACCGACATCACGGCCGAGAAGATCTACCGGGCCGACATCGAGGCCTTGGAGGACGCCAACGTCTACGTCTGCCAGGTCAGCGAGGACTCGGGCACCAACTGGGAGGCGGGCTACTTCGACTGCCTGACCCGTCACGTGGACCCGGATCGCTACTGGGGCGTCCTGGGCCTGGCGACCGACATCCGGCTCAACGTGGTGCCCCGGCCGGACCAGGCGCGGGCCGAGAACATGGCCGGCTACGTCAACCCGTTCGTCGCCGGGGGGCTGCTCGGCTCGCTCGGTATCGTCTACGACGAGGAGTCGCTGTTCTCGCGGCTGGTAGAGGTCGAAGCGGGCGCAGGTAGGCGGAGGACGTAGGACGGTAGACAATCGAAGGAGACGGCGCAGGGACAGCGAGACGGCCGGGGTCACGTTGACCCCGGCCGTCTCGCTGTCAATCGTTTGTGGCGGTCGGTGGCCTCAGGCGAGGCGCTTGGCGCCCCAGTAATGGGCGCTGTAATAGCTGGAGTACATGCTGGTGATGACGACGCCGGTGCCCTCGTTCTCGGCGTGGATGAAGAGGCCGTCACCGATGTAGATGCCGACGTGGCTGATCCCGGCACCGTAGGTGTTCTGGAAGAAGACCAGGTCGCCCGGGGCCCACATGCCCCAGTCCACCCACCAGCCGAAACCGGCCTGCTGGGGTACGCCGTGGGAGATGTCGATCCCCAGGGTATTCAGCATCACGTATTGGGTGAAACCGGAGCAGTCGAATCCGCCGGGTCCGTTCCCGGCCCAAACGTAGGGATAACCGGCGTAGGCCAGGGCGAAATCCGCGATCACGCTGCCGTAGCTCGGGGGAGGTGGGGCCACCTCGGCGACGGCCGCCACGGGCTCGGCCGGGGCGGGGAACATGCCGGCGGGCACGCCGTCGGCGGTCATCTCCAGGAACCACTCGAACGAGGCGGGGTCGATGTCCGGCACGGACGGGCCGCCCGGCGTGACTTGTTGCTCCTCCTCGGCGGCACCGACCCGCGCGGTGCCGATCGGGGCGAGGGTGGCGACGACGAGCGCCAGCGCCACCGAGGCGGCAGCGATGATTTGGCACAGGCTTCGCCCGAGGTGGCGCGCCATCGGCGAGCCACCGTTCTGCTGGGTTGTCATGCGGTGTGGGGTCCTTCCCTCGAACGTCGAAACCGGGCAGCCACCCGGTGGTCCCCCGGGCTCGGGGACCGCGCGCGAACCACGTCCGTCCGGTGACGGTCGTGTCGATCGAATCCGTCGGGTAGCCGGTCACCCGGGTTCCGACGGCGATGCGTCTCTCCTGGCCGCCCTGGCCCGGGAACGCCGCGATGGGACGAGGGGACCGGCCAGCCAGCCAGTCCCGGCGACGACTCCGTGCGGGCAGCCACACCCGGCGGGATCGCCTGTCCAGCGCACACGCCAACACACGTCGCGGCACCGGTGGGAACGTGACCCACGGGGCGAGGAGGAGTGGCATCGACTGGATGGGAGACAGGCTACCATCCCGGCGCCGCGCGCGGCCAGGTCCAAAAGTCCCGGGTGGTCGGAAACCGGAGTCCCGCACGCGCAGTTCGGTCTGATCGGCCCGGGTCATGACCCGGGCGCGACGGGTCAGTGGATGGATAGGCGGCCGCCCCGAGGGAGCGCCCGGGTCCATGGGGTGTGCGGTACAATCGCCGCCACGTGCGGGACCTGGCCCGATGGCCCTCGGGCCATCGTTCCGGTCTCCGGGCCGGGCACGCGATCCCGCGCCCGGGTTACCGTGGTCGCGGGACAGCCGTCGTGAGACGGTGATTGGGAGAGGAGAGCGAGGCGGATGGCCTACCGGTTCTTGCTGGAGGTGCCGCGGGCACTGGCGGCCGAGGCGAGTGTCGCGGTCGAGGGAGCCGGAGACGCCCAGGTCCTCGTGGTCCGCGACAGTCACGGTCTCGGCTTCGATGATCCCTACGTCGACCTCACCGTCGCCTCCCACTCGTTGCGGGTGGTGGATGCTCTCTACGACTGGTTCGACTCGCTCGGCGCCTCACGGCCCGACGTGCGCCTGGTCCTCCATGCGGGCGATCGCCTCTCGGTCGAGGGGGTCGAGCGGGGGGCAATGATCGCCGCCATCCGGCGCGACCAGCCATGGGTCGAGCGCACGCTGCCCAAGATCGGCGACCACGAGGAAGATGTCCTGATGGGGGGAACAGCGGCCAGCGGCATCGGGGCACCTCCCGCCGTGACGACCGACGGTGGCGCACCGGTCGACCCGATCTCGCCCGGCGCCGAGTTCAACTATCCCGGCTCCGGTGGCATGCTCAACCCCTTTACCACGGAGGCAGTCCCGTCCGCGGGGACGATGACGGTGACGGCACCGCGCCGCATGATCCAGATCCAGGGACTCAACCACGTCGCGATCCGGGTCACCGACCTGACCGTCGCAGAGCAGTTCTACGCCGACTTCCTCGGCATGAATCTGCTCGGCCGCGCGGTCCGGGTCGCTGGCGGCGGCTATCGGACCCTTCCCGCCGACTACGACGCGACCGTGGCGGCGCGGGACGGCGCCGAGGCGGACGTGACGTTCATGCGGGGCGGAACGCTGACCCTGGCCCTCCAGCGGGCGGGGCGCGGGGCCCGGATCGAGCGGTCCTCCCTGCTGGACCACCTCTCCGTCACGGTCGACGCCGCGACCTTCGCCAACCTGCGCGGCGAGATCCTGATGCGTGGCCTGGACCCGTTGGTGATCGCCGACCGCGCGATCACCTTCCGGGACCCGTTCGGGGTCATCTGGGAGGCAGCCTTCCTTGGCACCCCGGGGATGACCTAGTCCCGTCACGCCGACCGCGACCGACCGCGACCGACGGCGACCGGACCGAGGTCGAGCCCGTCAGCACCGATCACCATCACCGCAGGGAGCCCCCGCCACCATGCTCGATGCCTACCGCGACCTGATCGATGACCTGGTCAGCACGCCGTCCGAGGTCCAGGCTCTCGTCCCGGTCGCGGGTGGTGACCCGGAGGGCGTCACCGCCCTGCGGGCGCTCCATGCCCGCGAGGTGGCGATCCACGACCGGATGCTGCTGATGCTGAAGCGCCAGGGTGCCGTCTTGCCTCCCCTGGCCGAATCCGGCGACGACCTTGCCGAGGACGCCGCCGCCGCCCTGGCAGGGTTCGAGACGGCCAGGGGAGAGGTCGTCTCGCTGCTGATGAACCTGACGCTGAAGGACTGGGAGCGGTCGGCGATCGGGGACGACGGGTACGAGGTCACGATCGCCGACGAGGTCGAGGCCCACATCGAGCACCAGGAGGAGCAAGTCGCCCGGCTGCGGGGAGCCGGTCGGTAGACCCGTAGAGCCCTGGCGGACGGCAGTGGGGAGTGGAGAGCACGGCCGGGGACGGGACACATGGAAAGCCGCCGGTGTGGGGTACCGGCGGCTCTCCGTTGGGGGTTGGAAAGGGGTGCCGGGGTACGGGCCCAGGGCAACCACGCGCCGTGGGGTGACGCGTGGCCAGGGCCGGGACCCCCGGAAGGGCCGGGAACGATCGCGTGGGGCGATGGCGTCCGTCGACCCCTGACACCGCCGTGGGAGGACGGTGCCGTGGTCGCGCACCCGCTTCCACTCATACAAACGTACCGGGTGGCCCGGTGGTTTCACAGCCTTTTCCCAGTATCATCGGTACGGTGCGGTCTCTCGGGCAGTCGTGCCGGTCACCGACCCGCAGTCGCTCTCCGGCCGCGCCCCTATCCCCTCCTTGGAGACCCCGCGAGATGCCTTTCCCCACCGCGGACGCGCCGCCAGCCCACGAGACACTCCATGCCCCGATCGTGGTGGTGGGGGCGGGGATGGCCGGGCTGACCTGCGCCGTCGCATTGGCCCGGGCCGGCCGGCACGTCTTGGTGCTGGAAGCGTCCGACGGGGTCGGTGGCCGGGTCCGGACCGATCGCCACCGGGACGGGTTCCTGCTCGACCGAGGTTTCCAGGTCCTGCTCGAGGCCTACCCCGCCGTGCGGCGCCAGGTAGACATCGACGAACTGCGCCCCCGGCCCTTCGATGCCGGGGCCCTGGTCTGGACCGGGCGTCGCCTGGTCCCCCTCGCCGACCCGCTGCGTCACCCCGCCGCCACCGTGCGCGACCTGACGAGCCCGGTCGTCGGGGCCCGCGACGCGGCGCGTCTGGCGGCGTTCGGGGCCAGGGCTCGGCTGGCCGGGTGGGAGACGGCCGCAGAGGCGGCCGGACAGGGGGCTGAGGACCGGTCGTCCCTGGACGAACTGCGGGCCAGGGGGTTTAGCGAGTCCTTCATCGACCGCTTCGCCCGGCCGTTCTGGGGTGGCATCCTCCTTACGCCCGCTCTGGAGACGAGTGCCGGGACGCTGCGGTTCACGACCAAGATGTTCCTCCGGGGACGGGGCATCCTGCCGGAGGCGGGGATGCAGGCGTTGTCGGAGGCGCTGTCCCGTCGCCTGCCCATGGGCGCGATCCGCCTCAACCGGCCAGCTGAGGCGGTCGTCCTGCGAGATGGACGGGTCGCCGGGGTCCAGGTTGGCGGCCGGGGGCAGGGAGAGGTCGTGCCCGCCTCGGCGGTGGTCGTCGCCACCGATCCCCCGACGGCCCGGCGGCTGACCGGAGTGGAGCTAATCCCGGTCGATGGGCTGCCCTCGACCACCATCTACCTCACCAACCGCCGCCCGGACGGCCCGCCTCCGCCCCTCGGGCGCCGCCTCACACTGGACGGCACCGGGAAGCTCGTGGTCAACACCCTCGCTCCCCTCTCGAGGGTGGCCCCCAGCTACGCCCCGGCGGGACGGCACCTGCTCTCGGCCGTAGTCTTGGGCGAGTGGGCCGAGAATCCGGACGACGAGGCGGTGTCCCGGCGGGCGCGCGACGACAGCGCCCAGATGATGGGGCACGACCCGGCCGAGTGGGAGGTGATTGGCATCGTCCGCGTCCCGTTCTCCCAGTTCGCCCAGCCACCAGGCATCTACGGTCGTTTGCCGAGCGTGCGAACGCCGACGGCGGGCCTCTATCTGGCGAGCGAGGCGACGGTCGATTCGAGCTACAACGGGGCCATCACCAGTGGGGAGGCCGCCGCCGCGGCCCTCCTGCGGGATGTCCCCAAGGCGGGGACGGGAGGACGACTGGGTGCACGGTGAGTACAAGACGCCCGGCGGCAAGCTCGTCGCGGTCGATTTCGTCGTCTCGGATGCCACGCTGCGCGGGGTCCAGATCTCGGGTGACTTCTTCCTCTATCCGGACGAGGCGTTGGACGACCTGAACCGAGCCCTGGAGGGGTTGCCGGTGGACCTTGGCGAGGCAGAGGTCGAGGCCAGGGTGCGCGACGGACTGCGGCCGGACGCCAACCTATTGGGCACCTCCCCGGCGGGGATCGCGGTCGCCGTCCGGCGGGCGATCACGGCCGGCGAGGTGGAGGGGGCATGAAGACGTCCGGAATCACCTCTGTCGAGGAATTGGACCGGCCAGAGGAGGTCGCCACGCGCCATGAGGACCGCTGGGATCGGTACCATTGGCACCTGATCCCCGGGGTGCCCCGGCCGCCCCTGGTCAACATGGCCCTCGACGAGGTCCTGACCCTGCGGGTCGGCCGGGGCGAGCGGCCGCCGACGATCAGGGTCTGGGGCTGGGACCGGTCATGCGTCGTGCTAGGTCGGTTCCAATCCGTCCGCAACGAGGTCGACCTGGCGGCGGCGGAGGCCGAGGATGTCCAGGTGGTCCGCCGGATCAGTGGCGGCGGGGCGATGTTCGTCGAGCCAGCCGGGGCGATCACCTACTCAATCTACGCCCCGGAGTCGATCGTCGCCGGGATGACCTTCCCTGAATCCTATGCGTTCTTCGACGGCTGGGTCGTTTCCGCCCTGCGCGAGTTGGGGGTCGATGCGTGGTACGCGCCGCTGAACGACATCACCTCAGCGGGCGGCAAAATCGGCGGCGCGGCACAGGCTCGGCGGGGCGGGGCCGTCCTCCACCACACCACGATGGCGTACGACATGAATGTCGCCCAGATGCTACGGGTGCTGCGGATCGGCAAGGAGAAGCTGAGCGACAAGGGGGTCGCCTCGGCCGACAAACGGGTCGGCCCGCTGCGCCAGCAGACGGAACTCCCCCGCGACGTGATCATCGGCCACCTGACGGGTTACTTCGGCGCCCATTACGGCCTGACCGACGACGTGGTGACGTCCGACGAGCTGGCCGAAGCCGAACGCCTGGTCGACGAGCGCTTCGGCACACCGGGCTGGTTACACATCGTGCCGTAGCCCAATGGGGGTAGATGAAAGCGTCCGATCCCCAGCGGCGGCCGATGAGCACGGGAGCGGGGACGCCTCGGAGCGCGATGCCCTCGCCATTTCCCTCACAACCCATTCGCGTACCCGGTGAATCGAGCGATCCGACCGGCTAGAGGTGCTATCCGCCCGTCGCCACTTCCCCGCACCGAGGCTTCAAACACATGATCGACCACGCCTCGAATAGGGATCCGATACCACCGTGCCGGTGACAGCCATCGGGGTGACCGCGTCGCCCCAACGGACGATCTGGGAACCCCACCGTGAACCACCCCGGTGAGGTCGATCAGCGATGCTGGCAACACCGGCAAGGGACGCTCCCGGACGCATCGCGGAGTGATGTCGCGATGCGTCCGGGCTCTGCTCATCTGTTGCAATTGCCGGGAGCGATGACACACGACGGCCGCTGGTTGGTTTGGTGCTTCGGCCGGGCGTGCCGCGTGGCAGGGTCCTCAGGGTGCGTAGCTGGGACACAGGGTGGAATCGGGGCTAGGCGGGTTGGATGAGGCCGATGACGTTCCCGTCGGCGTCTTTGACACTGGCGATGTGGGCGCCGTTGCCGATGTCCTTGGGGCTCTCGTGCTCCGTGGCGCCGGCGGCGAGGAGTTCCTGGAAGCGGGCGTTGATGTCCTCGACCTCCCAATAGCCGACGGAGCCGGGGAAGCCGCGGGTGTGTCCGTTGGGGTCGAGGCCGAGGCGCTGGTCGCCGATCTCGAACTGGACGTAGTAGGGGGAGTCGACGGTCGGCTCGGAGCCGATGAGGGCACCGAAGAGGGATTTCGCGCGATCGAGGTCCTTGACGGGGTAGATGAAGGTCTTCACACCTGATGCCATGCGATGCTCCTCCTGCTGCTGTCACATCGGCCCGTTCGTGGCCGTCAGACTTATGACGGACCCAGAAGGAGGAATGTGACGGATGGTCGAACGTGACTGGGTGACGGAGCAGTTCGAGGCAAATCGCGGGCATCTGCGGGCCGTGGCCTACCGGATGCTC